>JBEBBT010000001.1:0-12793 GCA_041158245.1 Actinomycetota bacterium
GTATGTGCGTTGCTGCCGCAGAACGTATGACTGGACTTCGCGACACAGTTCCGGTTGGAACTGTTCTAACAATGCATGCTGGATCGGCTGCACAAATTTTGTTGGCTTGGGAAGAACCAGATCGCATGCATCGTGGACTAATCGGTGCTGCATTTACCGCAACCGCACTTGCTCAAGTTCGCCGTCGCGGATGGGCACAAAGTGTTGGTGAACGTGAAGCTGGTGTTGCATCTGTTTCTGCACCTGTGCGCGCACCGAGTGGTCGCGTTGTTGCAGCGGTATCAGTTTCAGGTCCAATCGAGCGTTTAACTCGTCAACCTGGCAGACTGCACGCAGCTGCAGTTGTTGCAGCAGCGCAACGCTTAACAGATGCACTAAAACGTGCAGCTGCCCAACCTGGTAGATAAATATCAGGAAGATAAAAGATAGGAAATATATGTCCGTCGAATTCTTCACTACCAAAGATGGCAATCGCATTGATTACTTTGATTCAAAACAAGGCGACGGACTTTTGATCTATCACCACGGCACACCAGCCGCTGGCCCGATGGATGATTTCATTGTCGATACCGCAAGCAAAAACAACTTGCGAGTTGTTGAATTAGTGCGACCAGGTTACGGAAACTCAACTCGCATCAAAGGTCGCAATGTTGCACAGATTGCAGATATTGCAATGGAACTCGCAGACCATTTAGGTCACGACAAATTTGTTTCTATGGGTTGGTCAGGTGGCGGTCCACACGTTTTAGCAACTGTGGCACACAAATCAAATCGTTGTGTAGCAGGCGTTTGCATTGCTGGCGTTGCACCATTTGAAGCCGAAGGTTTGGACTTCTTGGCAAACATGGGTGAAGACAACATCGTTGAGTTTGGTGCAGCACTTGAATCTGAAGAAGCGCTTGGCAACTTTATGGTTGGAGCACATGAACTTTTGAAGAATGTGCAAGGTTCAGATGTAATCGATGCGATGGCTTCTCTATTGCCACCAGCTGATCGAGAAATTCTTACTGGTGATTACGCAGACCATGAAGCAATGGTTTTCCGCTGGGCGGTTTCAACTGGAACTGATGGTTGGTTTGATGACGACATTGCGTTTACTCGCCCGTGGGGTTTTGATCTAAGGGACGTAAAACATCCAGTTTCCATCTGGCAAGGCTCAGAAGATTTGATGGTGCCAACTGCACATGGTCAATGGCTAACAAAGCATGTCCCCAACTCATCCGCACATCTGCTTGATGGTCATGGACATCTTTCAATTGGCAAAGTTGCTTGCGAAATTGGTTTTGCAAAATTGGCTGAAGAACTTTTTAAATAAAAAACCCGCCGAAGCGGGTTTCTTTGTAGCCCCGACGGGATTCGAACCCGCGCTACCGCCTTGAGAGGGCAGCGTGCTAGGCCACTACACAACGGGGCCGCGATGCGGTTTTGGAACTACATAAAGCACATAAATGCACTTCGCTGGGGTACCAGGACTCGAACCTAGACTAGCTGAACCAGAATCAGCTGGGCTGCCAATTACCCCATACCCCAAGGGTTAACTCGGTCGCGGAGTGTATCCGACCGCATGAGGTGGCTTGAAATTCGGTTTAACGAATCCCAGCACGAATACGCGAGAGTGAGCGATCTTTGCCGAGCAGTTCAAGGCTTTCAAAAAGTGGCGGTGAAACCTTGCGACCAGCAGTTGCAAGTCGCACCGGACCAAATGCAAATTTAGGTTTCAATCCAAGACCATCGATCAAAGCCGAGCGCAAAGTTGCTTCAATACTTGCGGTGGTCCAATCATCAAGATTTTCAAGTGCCGAAGCTGCTGCTTCAAGGGCTTGATTAGTTTCGCTATTCAAATTCGCAACTTCAGATTCATCGATTGCAAATGCACCAACACCTGCTGTTACATCACTCGTGATTCCAGCATCCTTTGTGAACAAGAAGCCGAGCATCAGTGCACCTTGGCGCAAAGTTTCCATACGTTCTTGAACCAATGGAACTGCCTTTTTCAAAATAGCAATTTGTGTGTCGGTTGGTTTTTCTGGAAGCAAGTTTTCGGATTGCAAGAATGAAACCAAACGGTTTGCAAGATCCTCTGAATCAATTGCGCGAATCCAGTCGCCGTTGATTGATGTGCATTTGCGCAAATCAAAACGTGCTGGGTTTGCACTCACGCGAGTTACATCAAATGCTTTTGCCATTTCTTCCATTGAGAAGAACTCATTGTCATCGCCAATTGACCAGCCAAGCAATGCAAGGTAGTTGAGCAAACCTTCTGGCAAATAACCTTCATTGCGGTACATCAACAATGATGATTCCGGATCGCGCTTTGAAAGTTTTTTATTTCCCTCACCCATTACATATGGAAGATGACCAAACAAAGGCATCTTTCCGCTACCCACTCCGATTTCAGCTAGAGCGGCATGCAATGCAATTTGTCGTGGAGTGGATGAAAGTAAATCTTCACCGCGCAAAACGTGGGTTATGTTCATCAATGCATCATCAACTGGATTCACAAGTGTGTAAAGCGGTTCGCCAGTTGCACGAACTAAAACGTAATCAGGAACATGCTCTTTTGCGAAAGTTAAATCACCACGCACAAGATCTGGCCAAGTGAAGTCGTGGCCAGGCATCCGAAAACGAAGTGCAGGTTTGCGACCTGCTGATTCGAATTCTGAAATTTCTGTTTCACTTAAGCTACGGCAACGACCGTTGTAGCCAGGCGTCGTGTTAGCAGCTCTTTGTGCTTCGCGTTGTTCTTCAAGTTCTTCTGGGGTGCAGTAACAGTGATATGCGTGACCACTCTTCAAGAGTTTGCTCGCCACATCTTTGTAAATGTCCATGCGCTCTGATTGACGGTAAGGACCATGCGGTCCACCAACCTCAGGACCTTCATCCCAGTTCATTCCCAGCCAACGAAGCGAGTCGAGCAACATGTTGTATGACTCTTCAGAGTCGCGAGCGCTATCTGTATCTTCGATGCGGAATACGAAAGTTCCACCGGTGTGACGGGCATATGCCCAGTTGAACAATGCGGTACGCACCATTCCTACGTGTGGATTACCAGTTGGTGATGGGCAGAAGCGAACTCGGACGTTACTCATAAGGCGCTTAGATTAGCGGTTAGGCAGATTCAACCGTGTTGATGATCTCACCAATTCCCGAAATCACGCATTGCACCACGTCGCCATCAACGATAGGTGAAACTCCTGCAGGAGTTCCCGTCAAAATCACATCGCCCGGCAACAAAGTCATGATTTCTGAACACCAAGCAATAAGCGTCGCCACATCATTGACCATCAAATTGGTGTTTGCGCTTTGCTTGAGCTCATCGTTTACATAAGTTTTAAGTTCAAGGTCGTTTGGATTTACGTGAGTTGCAATCCAAGGACCAAGCGGCAAGAAAGAGTCAAAACCTTTTGCTCGAGTCCATTGCCCATCTTTTTTCTGGATGTCACGTGCACTCACATCGTTTGCAACTGTGTAACCGAATACATAATCGAGAGCTTCTTCTTTGGTGATGTTTTTCGCTGGGCGCGAGATCACGACAGCAAGTTCAACTTCGTGCTCCACATGTTCTGATTGCCATGGCAAACGAATTTCATCACCAGTTCCAATCAAAGTGGTCGATGGCTTAAGGAAACAGATGGGTTCCGCTGGAACTTCCCCGCCCATTTCTTTTGCGTGGTCTGCGTAGTTTTTTCCGATGCCAATAATTTTGGTTGGGAGAACCGGTGGCAGCAATCGCACATCCGCCAACGAATAGACAGCGCCGGTTGTGCTTACACTTCCGAGTAGTGGATGTTTATCTAATACTTCAACAGTTGCGTCAGCTGCCGGAATTCCGTTTTCATCCACACCTTCGACAACACAGTAAAAAACTTCATCATTGTGGCTTGCGCGTGCAATAAACATTTATTTCTTGCCTTCTGTTCGCCCAGCTTTTAGCAATCCGTAAGTAACCGCATCTTCAAGTGCCATCCAAGATGCCGCAATCACATTTTCATGAACACCAATCGTGGTCCAGTCTTCTGAACCATTGGTTGAGCTAACGAGGACGCGAGTGACTGCATCGGTTCCGTGCACACCTTCAAGGATGCGAACCTTGTAGTCAGTTAGTTCGATATTTGAAAGCTCTGGATACAACTGATTCACAGCCGCGCGAAGTGCATTGTCTAGTGCGTTGACTGGACCATTACCTTCGCCATTTGCAACGATGCGCTCATTGTTTGCATGCACCTTCACAATCGCTTCACTTGTTACTTCCCCATCAGCATCCTGATCAACAATTACTCGCCAAGATTCGAGCGTGAAGTGTTTTGGTCGTCCATCACCAGCATGTTCTAGCAAGAGTAATTCAAAAGAAGCATCTGCAGCCTCAAAACTCCAGCCTTGCGACTCGAGTTCTTTCACTTTGTTTACCACTGCGCCAACACCGTCTTTATTGGCTGACAGGTCATAACCAATTTCTTTACTCTTCAATTCCACTGAAGCGCGACCAGCCATCTCGGTGACCAAAACGCGCTGGTCGTTGCCAACCACTTCTGGATTGATGTGGTTGTAAAGCTCTGGATTGATTTTCAGTGCACTTGCATGCAATCCCGCTTTGTGCGCGAACGCGCTAACACCCGCATATGCCTGATGAGTGTTGGCTGGAAGATTTGCAATGTCTGCAATCGCGTGTGAAACCCGAACAGTTTCAGCAAGCTTTCCTTCTGGAAGGATTTTCATTCCACGCTTTAGTTCAAGATTCGCAACGACAGCAAACAAATCCGCATTGCCGGTTCTTTCACCATAACCATTTGCAGTGCATTGCACGTGGGTTGCCCCGGCTTCAACTGCAGCGATTGAGTTTGCAACTGCGCATGATGTGTCATCTTGGCAATGAATTCCAAGTCGCACACCAGAGCGGGCTAAAACATCAGCAGTAACTGTTGAAATGTCGCTTGGCAAGCTGCCGCCGTTTGTATCGCACAAAACAATTACGTCCGCTCCGGCAGAACTAGCCGCCTTTGCGAGTTCAACTCCGTAATTTGGATCATGCTTGTAGCCATCAAAGAAATGCTCGAAGTCAACAAAAACTCGACGACCTTGTGCCACCAAATATTTAACAGTGTCCACCACCATCGCAATGTTTTCTTCGTTCGTCGTGCGAAGTGCTTCTTTGACATGCACCACATCTGACTTTGCGACGATTGTGATAACCGGAGCTTTCGAATCGAGCAATGCTTTAACCTGCTCATCTTCTTCCACTTTAACTCCAGCTTTACGGGTTGAACCGAAAGCCACCAACTTCGCATGCTTGAACTCAATCTCAGCCGCTGCGCGTTGGAAGAACTCAGTGTCTTTTGGAAGGGCTCCAGGCCAACCACCCTCAATGAATCCGACGCCGTAGCTGTCTAGAAGTTTCGCGACAGCAAGCTTGTCTGCCACGCTGTACGAAATACCTTCACGCTGAGCGCCATCGCGCAGAGTCGTGTCGTACACGTGAAATGCATCGGTAACCATTTTTCGCCTTCCAACGAAAAAGCCCCCCGTGGGTACGAGAGGCTGCGCATCAACTGAGTGCTGATGCGCTACTGAATAATGATGACTGTTTGGGTCATGGCTCTAGTGTGCCACGCACATGGCGCTCTTGTCACCCCTGCTAGACCAGTTTGTGCATCCAATTGTGAGTGTCTGGAAGTTCGCCGTTTTGAATTCCAGTTAATGTCTCGCGAAGTTTCATGGTGATTGGACCTGGGTTTCCATCGCCAATCGTCCAATTACCCACTGCAGACTTAACCTGACCAACCGGAGTAATAACCGCGGCAGTTCCGCAAGCAAAAACTTCAGTGATCTCGCCAGATGCAACACCGTTCTTCCAGTCTTCAACTGAAATTCGAGCAGTCTCTGATTTGTAACCAAGATCTTTTGCAACAGTTAATAAAGAATCGCGAGTGATGCCTGGCAAAAGTGTGCCTGTTAGTTCTGGTGTTACAACGCGCGCGTTATCGCCACTTCCGTAAACGAAGTAGAGATTCATGCCGCCCATCTCTTCGATCCATTTACGTTCAATTGCATCAATCCATACAACTTGATCGCAACCTTCTTTTGCGGCTTGTGCTTGAGCAATTAATGATGCCGCGTAATTACCTGCACACTTTGCTTCACCAGTTCCACCAGGAGCTGCACGAACGTACTCGGTTGAAATCCAAACTGTTACAGGCTTCACACCTTGTGGGAAATAAGCGCCAACCGGACTTGCGATTAATAAGTAGGCATAAGAGTTTGCTGGTCGAACTCCTAATCCAACTTCAGTTGAAATCATGAATGGGCGAAGATATAAAGATTGTTCTTCTTTACTTGGCACCCAATTTGCATCAACTGAAAGCAATGTCTCTAGTGATTCAATAAATAAATCTTCTGGAAGTTCCGCCATTGCAAGGCGTGCAGCCGAGCGCTGAAAACGTTTTGCATTTTCAGTTGGACGGAATGTGTAGATGTGGCCATCTGCATGCTTGTAGGCCTTCATACCTTCGAAGATTGCTTGGCCATAGTGCAAAACATTTGAAGCAGGATCTAATTCGAGTGGACCGTATGGAATTAAGCGGGCGTCATGCCATCCTTTTCCTTCAGTCCAGTCAACGCGAACCATGTGGTCTGTGAAGTATTTTCCAAATCCTGGGTTTGCCAAAATTTCAGCGCGCGCAGAATCTGATTTTGGATTGCTAGAAAGATGCTTCTCAATCGCCACGGTTGATCCTCTAATTATTTATGCAACGCCGTTTGCAAGTGCATCACCAATTTGGCTGGTGCTGCGAACTTGTGTACCGCGCGATGCTAAGTCTTTTGCTACTGCATTTTCTACTGCTAGAGCTGCTTCTGGTGCACCGATGTGGTCGAGCAACATTGCAACACTCATAACCGTGGCAGTGGGATCAGCCTTGCCTTGGCCTGCGATATCTGGAGCTGAACCATGTACCGGTTCAAACATTGATGGGTTTTTGCGAGTGACATCTAGATTGCCAGATGCTGCCAATCCGATACCGCCAGCGATTGCGGCACCGATGTCAGTCAAGATGTCACCAAACAAGTTGTCGGTTACAACAACGTCAAAACGTTCTGGGTTGGTTAAGAAAAACATTGATGCAGCATCAACATGTAAATAGTCAGTTGTAACTTCTGGAAACTCTTTTGCGATTGCTTTGAAGTTGCGCTCCCAAAGTGAACCTGCGTGAACCAAAACATTTGTTTTGTGAACCAGTGTGACTTTCTTGCGACGCTTCATCGCGCGTTGGAATGCATCACGAATAATTCGTTCAACACCAAAAGCGGTGTTGATACTTTCTTCAATTGCAACCTCGTGTTCAGTTCCTTTGCGAAGCGATCCACCTGCGCCTGCATATGGACCTTCGGTTCCTTCGCGGCACACCAAAAAGTTGATTTCGTCTGGACCTTTTCCAAGTGCTGGTGAAGTAACTCCTGGGAACAAACGCACTGGTCGCAGATTTACATGGTGATCCAATTCAAAGCGCATTGCTAGAAGTAGTCCGCGTTCGAGAACTCCTGGTGGAACCGATGGGTCGCCAATCGCGCCTAAAAGAATTGCGTCGTGACCGCGAAGTTCCTCAAGCACGCTTGCAGGCAGAGTCTCACCTGTTTTGTTGTAACGGCGAGCGCCTAGGTCATAGTCGGTGGTTGAGAATGTAAGGCCATGAGCAGGAGCTACCGCATTTAGAACCTTCAGGCCTTCGGCCACTACCTCAGTTCCGATGCCATCGCCAGCGATTACTGCAAGTTTGATGTTTTTGGTCACAGGGTCAGGTTACAAGTAGGCTTTCGCTCATGTTCCGCGGTGGACTCCTACTTCGTCGCCGCAGTGAGGCCTAATTTTCGGCCCCCTCGCTGCGGGAATTTCGTTTGCCGACTAATCCACCCGCAGACTTAAGGAATCAAATCGTGTCAAACACTTCATACAACGAGCGCAATGCTCAACAATCTTCACCAATGCCATTTGATCGCTATCAGGCATTTATTCCAATCTCATTAGCCGACCGCACTTGGCCAAATAAGCAGATCACTAAAGCACCACGTTGGTGTGCGGTTGATTTGCGTGACGGAAACCAAGCGCTGATCGACCCAATGACTCCAGAGCGCAAAAAGCGCATGTTCGAACTTTTGGTTCGCATGGGTTACAAAGAAATTGAAGTCGGCTTCCCTTCTGCTTCACAAACTGATTTTGATTTTGTTCGAATGTTGATTGACGAAAACCTGATCCCAAATGATGTTGTGATTCAAGTTTTAACTCAAGCGCGCGAACACTTGATTGCTCGCACTTACGAAGCAATCAAAGGTGCGCCTCAAGCTATCGTGCATTTCTACAACTCGACTAGCACTCTTCAACGCCGCGTAGTTTTTGGCCAAGACAAAGATGGCATCAAAGAGATGGCAGTTCAAGGTGCAAAGTGGTGTCTTGAATATGAAAAGAATGTAAGTGATGTAACTCAGGTTTATTACGAATACTCGCCTGAATCATTCACTGGCACTGAACTTGATTATGCACTTGAAGTTTGCGATGCAGTTAGTGCCACAATCAATCCAACAAGCGAACGCAAACTAATCATCAACTTGCCAGCGACTGTTGAAATGGCAACACCGAACGTTTATGCAGATTCTGTTGAGTGGATGAGCCGCAATCTTGCGCGCCGTGAAAACATTGTGCTTTCACTTCACCCTCACAATGACCGCGGAACCGCAGTTGCTGCCGCTGAACTTGGCTACATGGCAGGTGCTGATCGCATTGAAGGCTGCTTGTTTGGAAATGGTGAGCGCACCGGTAACGTTTGTTTGGTAACACTTGGTTTGAACATGTTCAGCCAAGGAATTGATCCTGAAATCGATTTTCGCAATATTGACGAGATTAAGCGCACCGTTGAATATTGCAACCAGCTTCCAGTGCACGAACGTCATCCATATGGTGGCGATTTAGTATTCACAGCTTTCTCTGGATCACATCAGGACGCAATTAATAAGGGTCTTGATTGGATGAAGAAGGATGCGCAAGCAGCTGGAGTTCCAATTGATGAATTTCGTTGGGAAGTTCCTTACCTTCCAATTGATCCAAAAGATGTTGGTCGCTCATACGAAGCTGTGATTCGAGTTAACTCGCAATCAGGCAAAGGTGGCGTCACCTACATCATGAAGAGTGAACACAATCTCGAATTACCCCGTCGATTGCAAATTGAATTCAGCCAAGTGATTCAACGTCACACCGACAATGAAGGTGGCGAAGTAACTCCAAAGCAGATGTGGGACATTTTCCAAGATGAGTACTTGCCAAACCCAGCCGCACCTTGGGGTCGCTTCTCGCTCAAATCTGTAAAACAAGATTCTGCTGTTGATGGTGACACAACTGTTGAGGTTTTAATTGTTGATGGCGGCGTGGAAATAAATCTAAAAGGTGTCGGCAATGGACCTATCGCCGCATTTTGCGATGCACTTTCGCAACATGGCGTTGATGTTCGCGTCCTTGATTATCACGAACACGCTATGAGCGCTGGTGGTGATGCAAGTGCTGCCTCTTATCTCGAATGCTCGGTTGGAAATCAAGTACTTTGGGGAGCAGGAATTGACCCATCAATTGTTACTTCATCATTCAAAGCAGTTATCTCTGCAGTGAATCGAGCTTTGCGTTAATCATGGCTATGAATATTACGGATCCAGAATTTTGGGCAAAGGTTAAAAAGTTTGCCTCCAAAGTTCCTTTCGCAACCGATGCTGTGGCCATGTTCTACGCAATGCGCGATCGAAAGACTCCGACAAAAGATCGACTGTTTATTTATGCAGCTTTGATTTATTGGCTCCTACCTTTCGACCTGATTCCGGATTTCCTGGCGGGCTTGGGTCAATTAGACGATTTTGGAGCAATTTCGCTTGCCCTCATGAGTGTTCGTAAGAGCGTTACACCTGCCCACCGCGCAAAAGCCAAAGCTGTTCTAGGCTTGGCAAAGACCAACGAGGAGTAAAAGTGGCCGCACGTCATCTACAACTAACTTTCCCCGAAAGCCAAGTTACCGAACCAGTGATTTACCAAATCATCAAGCAGTATGACGTGGTTCCTTGCATTCGTCGTGCAAACATCGCCAACCATGTTGGCTACCTAATTATCGAATTGACCGGTGAAACCGACTCCATCAAATCAGCAATCTCTTACCTAGAAGATCGCGGAATCAAAGTGTCGGACGCTGAAGGCGACATCGTCGCTGGCTAAGGCGGATTCAAAATGACAAACCCACCAATTACCGAAAAAACCGTTGCCTTCTTTGTCGCACTAACCGACGACAACGTAAAGAAGGATTGGTCGGAACTATCTAAAGCATCTTTTGTGGTTGTGCCGACTGTTGTAAGGCTTGCAGTAACGAAAGGTGCAGGCACAAGTAAGAGAAATGCATTGCGTTCGCTCATCGCACCAGGAATTGTGTTGGCCAAGATTGCGCGGGAAGTAAATTCGCAGGTCACACCAGCTCACTTAGAAAAAGCGCATGTGATTGTTGAGGACCTCAAGCAGAAAAGTGCAGCTGCTGTAGAGCAAGGAAAAGTTGCACTACAGAAAGTTAAGAAGTCTTAATTTTAGAAAACAAGATGGCATCGGTTTGGGTGTCATCTAGTTCGGTGATGTAGTTGCGCAAAATTCCTTCTTGCGCAAATCCATTCTTTTCAAGCGTGCGAAGTGAACCAAGGTTTCTTGCCATTGCAAATGCACCCAGCCTGCGAAAACCAATTCCGAATGCGTAATCACACAACAAAGAAACCGCTCTAGTCATAATTCCTTGTCCACGAAATTCCGCATTTAGTAGATAACCAATTTCGGCATGATGATCACGGAAATCTATATTTTGCAAAGAGACTTGTCCGATTATTGGTCCATCGTTTATGCAGATTGCATTTTGCATAACTGTCTTTTCTGTATAACCAGTAGTCCATCTCTCGATCGCTTCGTGTGCCATTTCCATTGTGTAGTCAGCAGGAACTGTTGTGAAAGTTGCAATATCAGTATCACCAGCGATGTAGTTGTACATGGCAGCAGCATCTTCGGGCGTAGTTGGACGCAAAGTTAAATTGCCATCTTGCAATACTGGTTGAATCTCTGGCCAAACAATCATTTACTTACTCTTTCACCAACTTTGAGTGCGTTACGCTACCCCTAACAAAAGGGGAAAAATGTCCGAATTCAACGAAACTCCAGTCGAAGCTATCGAGGCTCCAGTTATCAAGAAGCCGTTTAATAAGAAAAAAGCCATCATCGCATCTGTAGTAGCAGGCGTTCTTGTAGTGGCTGGTGTCGTTGGAGTTACTGCATTCAAGGCCAAGCCAGAAATCCGCCTAGTTACAGCACTCTCAAACTTATTTGGTGATAAGAATGTTGAAATGGGTTTCTCAGTTCAGATGACCCCTGAATTTATGAATGCTATGGGAATGACAGATGCAGATGTGGCATCCATGGGTCGCCCAGGTATCACAACCGTTACTGATGCAGCTACTGCTTTGGGATTGATGGAACTTCGAATTTCAAATCTAGATGAATCATCAACTGACGAGAAACTATCTAGTCGAATTCAACTTGCGTATGGTTCTAAATCAGTGATTGATTTATCTCTAATTGATCGGGTCCTTTACCTAAGTACTGATGCAAAAACTATGCCTGAACAATCTCCACAGTTAATCACTCAGACTGAAGTTGATGGGGTGATGTCTGCGTTAAATATGTATTCATCTATGGCACCGCAATTATCTGGTGCGATTAACGCAATTACCTCAGGAACTCCTGTGTCTATTAATTTTGAAAAAGGCAGCATGCTTGGCGATGCTTTTGACGAATACATGAAGTCGTCTGAAGACTCTGCACTCAGCTCAAAATTCCTGGATGAATTCAAAGACGCAAATGGAAATGCGCTACGCAACTCTGCAACCGTTCTTTCAAAAGGAAGTGACGAAACCGGCGACATATTTATTCTTTCAATCGATCTTTCAAAATATGTTTCAGAGATGAAAACCCCTATCAAGAAATTGATTAAAGAAAATTTGAGTGCATTCGGAACCACACCAACAAGCGCAGATTTGAATGCTGCGGTGAAAGAACTTAAAGGTAAGTCGTTAGATATTAAAACCTGGTTGGATGGTGACAATCTTGTTCGCCTAGAAGTCGACCTAACTCAATTCGTAGCTGAAGATAAGAATCTGAATGCATGGTCAGCTTCTATCAGAATGAATATTGGTGATGCAAACATCGTGGCACCGGCGGATGCGTATGACATCACCGAAGACCTACTCGCACTCGGATTGATTTAAGGAAAACATTTAGTGGCTATCGAACCATTTCTTCCCGCCGCAGTCTTTTTCGACATGGACGGCACGCTTGTAAATACCGAGCACTACTGGATTGAAGCAGAACTTGAACTATCCGCTCGTGATGGTGGCGGCTGGACTCATGATGACGGCTACACAGTCATTGGTTTTGATTTAACACACACTGCACAACAACTTCGGGCTCGCGGTGGAGTTAAGGGCACTGATGCTGAAATTGTGGATGATTTGGTTCAAATTGTTGGACACAAGATTCAGACAAAAGGTTTGTTGTGGCGACCAGGCGCAGAAGAACTCCTAACCGCAGTTAAAGCCGCTGGGATTCGCACTGCCCTAGTCACAATGTCCTACGGCCCACTTGCAGAAATTGTGATTGGTCAACTTCCAAAAGACACATTTGATGTTGTGATAACTGGAGATGTCGTAACGCATGGAAAACCACATCCTGAGCCCTACCTGAAAG
>JBEBBT010000002.1:0-13699 GCA_041158245.1 Actinomycetota bacterium
AAAACCTGAACCATCAAAAGTGAAAGCAACGTTCCACGACGACCACGGAAACGCAGACGGCTAAATGCATATGCACCAAATCCGCCAATCAGTACGTTGATGGTTGCGGTCACGCCACCAATAATCACACTGTTTTTAACCCATGACGTGTAGTGAATGCCCTTTTCGTTGAATAGCGCATTGATGTTACTGAAGGACCATTCTTCTGGCATCAACTCACTGATCAAACTCTCTTGACCACTGAACGCGGTTGCGATTACAAACCAAACTGGCAACAACACCAGAATCACAATCGCAATAACGGTTGTGTGACGGAAGAAGGCAATGCGACGACGCTTTGCAGTTTGGATCTTCTGTGCAGCTATATATTCTGGAGTCTGCTGTGCTGTGATAACGACCTTATTGCTCATGCCATGTTCTCCAATGCTTTCGAGCGTCTAAACGACCAGAATGAAAGTGCGCCCACGATGAAGAAAATTAAAATTGAAACAGCTGCGGAAAGACCGTAGTTATTTCCCTTTCCGCTAGCGAAGGCAAGTTTGTATGTATATGAAATCAAAATGTCCGTAGCACCCGCCGCAGATTTGGAATTCTGCAACATCGGTCCACCACCAGTTAACAAATAAATCTGGTTGAAGTTGTTGAAGTTAAACGAGAATGAACCGACTAATAAAGGTCCAGTTGCAACCATCAACAAAGGCAGTGTCACATTTCTGAAAATTTGGAATCGGTTTGCACCGTCAACCGCTGCCGCTTCTTTTAGTTCTGCCGGAATTGCTTGCAGTGCACCTGTTGCAACTAAGAACATGTATGGGAAACCAAGCCAGGTGTTAACAAGCAAAATCGAAATCTTCGCCATGTTTGGATCGGTTAGCCAGTTAATATCAAGACCAGTCAACGTGTTGATAGTTCCCCACTGGTCATTTAGAAGACCTTTCCAAATCAAAAGCGAGAGGAAGCCTGGGATTGCGTAAGGAATAATCAAAAGTGAACGATAGATTTTTCGCCCACGCATTACTGGAGTGTTGAAAAGCAGCGCGACTAAAACACCGACTGCGAAAGTTAAAAATACTGATGAGAATGCGTAAACCACAGTCCAAATAAATACACGTGGCATTGCCTCGCTATAACGAGGGTTTTGGAAGATGTCCAAGAAATTCTTCATACCAACTACAGTCATGTAGCCGGTTGTGATTTCTTTCTTCTTTCCAGTTGTGCAATCTTTACCAGCCCAAGCACCTTCGCCGGTATTTTTGAAAACACTTCCACAACTATTTTCAGTGAAAGTGTCGTTCTTCGCGTTGTAAGTCCATTTCAAAGCACGTTCGAAACCGCTAGACGTCGAGTCGATTACGTACTTTCTTCCGACACCCAATTGAATTTCGAAAGCATCACCACTACGGATGAGTTTTGAAGCTTCTGATTTTGACAACGCCGTGTATCCAGCTGGTGGCTTTGGTGCGTATGTCATTGAATTTAATTTAAAAGGCTTCTCGGCTTTTACTAGTCCATCTTTTGTGCCGATGAATGATCCAAGATCCTCGTAATCGGGTGAGTAGCGTTGGAGCAAATAAACCAGCTCACCATTTGGGTCGGTAGCCATTTGCATTGTGAACGAGTCAAAGTCTGTGTAGTCAGCAGTGATTGCTGCAATTGCTTCTTGTTTGTCGTTGTAGTGACCAGTTGAATAATTCGTGAAAGCGATATAAACCGAATAGATAATTGGTAGAACACCGAAGATCAACATTGTGATTAATCCCGGAAGTAGGTACTTCAACGGAATCAGTCTTTCGGTCAGATAAAGCCAATTAACGCCAATAATTGAAATAATTGTTACAACAGCTGGAACTACCAGGCCTGCCTGGAACATAAAAAATGCGCCGAAGGCCAATAGTGCAGAGACCAATCCAAGAAGTGAATACTTAACAAGTAGTGCACCGGCACTCTTTCTTGGATTGTAAAACTTTGTTTCAGTTGTTTGATCGCTCACAGAAATCCAACTCTTCTAAATACATTTATCAGGTAATCTTAAATGGAATGGTGGGCAACTCAACGAGTTGCCCACCATCTTCTATGTTGGTACCTATTTATCCGATAGAGCTACGGATGTTGTCCGCAGCGTTTGCGAATGCAACCTTCGGATTTGTTGGATCTTCTTCAGCCATTGCCTGATCCCATGCACCAGCAACGTTGCTCCAAATAGCTGCCATTTCAGGAATGTTAGGCATTGGAACTGCGTCTGGGTAGGTGACTAGGAATTGAGCTGTGAATGGGTTTGGAGAAACACCAGCACGCTTGTTAGATGGGTTACATCCATCAAGCTTGCAGAACTTCTTTTGAACCTTTGCGCTTGAAACATAGGTGATCAAGAAGTCTTTTGCAGCCTTAAGGGTTGCGCCAGTTGCGAACTTAGAGATGTAAAGTCCACGAACACCAGAGAATGGAATTGACTTAATTCCAGGAATGATGTTTGGGAACTTGCAAAGCTTGATCTTTAGGCCTTCTCCAGCCAAATCACGAATTGCGTTTGAGTTCCATGGACCAGTGATGTAGTAAGCAGCCTTGCCCTTTGAGAATGGGCCGGAAGCTTCACCATTACCTGCGCTGTGCTGGAACAGACCAGATGCACGCCATCCCTTGATGATGTTGGCTTTCTTAGCAGTGTCTGCAGTCTTGTGAACAAGAGTGGTGGTTGTGTATTCACCGTTAGCTTTTTGCTTGAAGAATGCGCCGCCAAGACCTGACATCATTGGGTACCACATGTAAGCATCGCTACCTGCAACCTGGATTGCAGTGTTGATCTTGCCTTTATCCAGTTTAGATTGAACGCGATCTACAGCTTGCTCAAGTGTTGCTGGGCAAGTCTTGCCTGCAATGTCGGTGTTCATCAAGAATGCGATTGATTCGTGAAGCATTGGTACACCAAGAAGTTTTCCATCGTACTTGAATGCATCAAGGTCTTTTGATGGGAATTGGGCTGCTACTGGTCCTGGCAATGAAATTGCCTTTACAGAGCTGTTTGAAACTAATTCGCCAGTCCAGTCGTGTGCACCTTCAAAAATGTGTGGTGCATCTTCTTGTGAAACTGTCTGGATTAGGTCGCGGCTATCGCCACCTTGTTCAATAACAACAATGTTTGCTGCTTTGTAGTCGCTAGCGATAGCTTCCATTGCAGCAACCTTTGAAGGTTGAATCCAAATCTTGATTGTTGGTTTAGCGGCGGTTGCTGATGGCACTGTTAGTGCCGCTACCGCCATAGCGCAAGCCGCGCCTGCGGCTAGCCACTTTCCTTGAAGACGCATAGGTCATTTCCTCCATAGAAATTGTGCTCAAGATGAGCGGGTGAACTCTTGCCAAAATCCTGCCGACTGTCAACGAAAATACAGGTTTAGGGTTCTTCTGCAACCAATTTGTTACTCAAAATCGAACCCCAAAAGCGGTTTTTATGTGCAAATAACGAATCGGTAACGGGTTGGGAAGTGAATTACCCATTAGCTCGGGGCTTATCTACACTCGGTCAGAAGGTACGTAACCGACTTAAGAAAAGGCATCAGAATGAATTCAGCCAACCGTCCAAATTCGCAAAGTTCAAGAAAAACTTTTGTAGCGCTTAGCGCGATCTTGAGTTTGCTTGCCAGCATGATGGTTTTGGTGAGCTTTACACCAGCTACCGCTGCCGGAAATGTTGATTTGATCATTCACGTTCCAGCAGCTGCAAGTAATAGCAATACAGTCACAGTTACACCAACTGGTGGCACCGCAGTTTCAAGTGCTTATAAGTACGATGATGATTACGGCGCATTCGCAATCGTTACGGTGCCAAGTGCCCAAATGGAATTGTCGATTGTGGCTCAAGGTTTGTCTGGTGGTACCACCTACACAAGAGTTGGAACTGAGATTTGGTTGGACTCATCAGGTTCTGCATTTAAGTCACGTTACCTTGCGCAAGATTGCTCGCTGGATGTTCATTACATTGCAGCTTCAAACGGTGATGCAACTAATGCGGATCTTGACTGGAGTGAAGATGGTGGAATCAATACAGGCACCATCACCGTTAGCAGTGTTTCTTCAACAACCGCGACTTTCACTTATGCAGGTGATTGTGATGCCAAATCTGTTTCATTCAATGCAACTATTTCTGGTACAGATAAAACAGCTTTCGATGTAAATCTAAAAAGTGCCGGTGAGGTTTGGATTAATGACATGTGGCCACTTGCTCGTACAACTCAAGCATGGGCAGATGGTTACGCAGTAATTCACTGGTATCGCGCAGGTGGGTATGAAAACTTTGGCTTGCACACTTGGGACGAAAACGGTGAGGGATATACCGGCCCTGCAATTAGTTGGGGCTCACCAATGTTGCCAACTGGAACTGATGCTTGGGGTGTTTATTGGCGAGTTCCAATCTATTCCGCATCCACAGTTGTTCCTTACATCATTCACGCGGGTGACTCAAAGGACCCTTCTGGCATTGACCAAATGTTGAATCTTGAAAAGACTGGCGGCGAAGTTTGGTTGAAGTCAGGCAGCGCTGACTCTGATGGATACGCAAAATTCACTGTTCCGGTATTTAGCGATATTGATGCAAATCTGTTGCGTCAAAAAGGTATTTGGCTAACCCGTAGCGTGATTGCATGGCCGACTGCGATTACTGCAGCGGAATACAACGGACATGCAAAGCTTTATTACTCAGAAGATGCAAGTCTAGAAGCAGATGAAGGGGGTGTAACTGGTTACGACGAATCAATTGTTTTGGAATATCAAACTACACTCACAAAAACTTTGCGAACAAAATTCCCGCACCTTAAGGATTATGTTGCCTTAAAGATTCCAGCAGACCAGCAATCGAATGTTGAACGTTGGGTACGTGGACAAGTAGCAGTTGAAACATTGAACGATGACAAAACAGCACCAGTTCGTATCACTGGATTGCAGCTAGGTGATGTGCTTGATGATATTTACCCTGAAGCAAAAAACATTACGCCAGGCATCACCTGGAATGGTTCAAATCCAACTATTACGGTTTGGGCACCAACTGCACAATCAGTTTCTTTGAACCTTTACGACGATTCAAACGATGAATCTGCAACAAATGTTGCAATGAATCGCGATGGTGATTCTGGTTCGTGGTCAGTAACTGGAAACTCATCTTGGAACTGGAAACAATACAAATTCCAAATTGATGTTTACGCACCAACAACCGGCAGTATTGAAACCAATGAAGTAACGGATCCATATTCAATATCTTTGAATACGAACGGTGAACGAAGCCAAATCGTGAATTTGAGTGATGCTTCACTGAAGCCTTCAGGTTGGGATTCGTTGACCAAGCCGCAATTCAGAGCAATAGCGGATGCTTCTGTTTATGAATTGATGATCCGTGACTTCAGCATTATTGATGAATCTGTTTCTAATGAAGATTGGAAAGGTGGATACATGGCATTCACCGATCAAAATTCAGATGGTATGAAACATCTTGCTGCGTTGGCAGATGCTGGCCTGACACATCTTCAATTCGGTCCAGCTTTTGACATTGCTTCTGTAAATGAAGACAAGAGCACTTGGCAGGATGTTGATTGGAATGCACTTAGCCAAATGTCACCGAATGGTGCTGACCAGAAGGCTGCGGTAAATGCAATCAAAGATGTAGATGGATTTAACTGGGGTTACGACCCACTTCACTACACCGCACCTGACGGATCTTTCGCAACAAATCCTGATGATGAGACTCGAATTCTTGAATTCCGTTCCATGATTAAAGGTTTGAGCGACATTGGTCTTCGCACTGTGATGGACGTGGTTTACAACCACACAAGTGGTTCAGGACAGAGCGCAAGCAGCATTCTTGATCGCGTTGTGCCTGGTTATTACCACCGCCTAAACGCAAGTGGTGGCGTAGAAACCAGCACTTGCTGCAAGAACACTGCAACCGAACGCATGATGATGGCAAAACTAAATCTTGATTCTGTTGTCACATGGGCAAAGGACTACAAAGTTGATGGTTTCCGTTTTGACTTGATGGGACATCAGCCTAAAGCGCAGATGCAAGAACTACGTACTGCACTTGATGCTCTAACAATTGCAAATGATGGAGTCGATGGAAAGAAGATTCTGTTGTTTGGTGAGGGTTGGAACTTTGGTGAAGTTCAAAGTGGCGCTCGTTTCCCGAATGCAATCCAAACCGCAATGGACGGAACATTCATCGGAACATTTGATGACCGAATTCGCGACAACGTCCGAGGTGGTGGACCGTTTGATAGCGATCCACGTGTGCAAGGTTTTGCGTCTGGAAAGTTTGGTTTCCCAAATGCATACTTTGCAAACGCCACTTCAAAATTGGCTCAACAAATGAACATGGACGGCATCAAAGTTGGGTTAACCGGCGCACTTCAAGATTATGTATTGCGAACCTACAAAGATACAAACACTTTGGGTCAAGGAGTTTCATACAACGGTGCTCCAACTGGTTACACAACAAATCCAATCGAGCAGATTGCATATGTTGATGCCCACGACAATGAAACTTTGTATGACACTCTTGCATACAAGTTGCCTTTGACTGCAACCATGGAAGAACGCATCCGTTACCAAGTGTTAGGACTTGCAGTGCCGACTATGGGACAAGGCCTACCGTTTGTTCTTGCTGGCTCAGATCTTTTGCGCAGCAAGTCAATGGATAAGAATTCATACAACTCAGGTGACTGGTACAACGCAATTGACTGGACACTGAGCACAAATGGATTTGGTCGTGGACTTCCAATCGAAGCTACGAACATGGCGCAAGCAACGACATTGCTCGGAATGTCTTCCCTAGTTCCGACTGCTGCAGATATGCAAAAGACATCGGGAATGTGGCAAGACCTATTGAAGGTTCGGTACTCATCCAAGTTGTTCCGCCTGGGTACAGGTTCAGCAGTTAAGAGTCGTGTCAAGTTCTTAACAGGTGGCTCAAAAGCACCACTTGGTTTGATAGTGATGCAATTGAATGATGCTGGTAAGAAGATGAAGAACTTAGATCCGAATTACAAGTCAATCTATGTAGTCTTCAACGCATCAAAGAAATCAATCTCTTACACCGCTGCAAGTCTGAAGAAAGCTAAATTGAGTCTGCATCCGGTTCTAAAGAATGGTGTGGATTCAGTTGTGAAAACATCCAAGTTCTCTAAGGGTAAATTCACAATTCCAGCAGTGACCACAGCAGTGTTCGTGCAAAAGTAAATTAAGATAAAAAAGTGGGTGGCGATTTCGCCACCCACTTTTTTATTTCATAGATTTCTTAGAAGTCCATTTCTCCTGGACCACCTGGTGCGCCAGCAGTTTTTGGTTCTGGCTTCTCAGCAATTACTGCTTCGGTTGTTAAGAACAATGCTGCAATAGATGCTGCGTTTAGCAAAGCCGAACGAGTTACCTTCGCTGGATCGATGATGCCTGCTGCGATTAAGTCAACGTATTCACCGTTTGCGGCATTGAGGCCAAAGCCTGGCTTTAAGTTGCGAACCTTCTCGACAACTACTCCGCCTTCAAGGCCAGCGTTAACTGCAATCTGCTTTAGTGGAGCTTCGATTGCTACGCGAACAATCGCTGCACCAGTAGCTTCGTCACCTTCGAGTTTCAAAGTTGCAAAAGCTTTTTCAGCAGCCTGAATCAAAGCCACGCCACCACCAGCGACGATGCCTTCTTCGACCGCAGCCTTTGCGTTACGAACTGCGTCTTCAATTCGGTGCTTGCGTTCTTTCAATTCAACTTCTGTTGCAGCACCTGCTTTGATAACAGCTACGCCGCCTGCAAGTTTCGCGAGACGTTCTTGCAACTTCTCTCGGTCGTAATCGCTGTCAGACTTTTCGATTTCTGCGCGGATTTGGTTTACACGACCTTGAATTTGATCGGCAGAACCTGCACCAGTGACGATTGTGGTTTCATCTTTGGTGACAACAATCTTTGCTGCGCGACCGAGCAATTCAAGACCAGTGTTTTCAAGCTTCAAACCAACTTCTTCGCTGATTACTTGTCCACCAGTCAAAATTGCGATGTCTTGCAACATAGCTTTACGGCGATCACCGAAGCCAGGAGCTTTGACTGCTACTGCGCGGAAAATTCCACGAATCTTGTTTACAACTAGAGTTGCAAGTGCTTCACCTTCAAGGTCTTCAGCAATAATGAAAAGTGGCTTTCCTGATTGCATAACGCGTTCAAGAATTGGCAACAAATCTTTGATTGCAGAAATCTTTTGGTTTGCTAGCAGGATGTAAGGATCATCGAGTACCGCTTCCATACGTTCTGAATCGGTTACAAAGTATGGGCTGATGTATCCCTTGTCGAAACGCATACCTTCGGTGAGTTCAAGTTCAATTCCGAATGTGTTGCTTTCTTCGACGGTGATAACACCTTCTTTGCCAACCTTGTCCATTGCTTCAGCAATTTTTTCACCGATTACGGTGTCAGCCGCAGAGATAGATGCGGTTGCAGCAATTTGTTCTTTGCTTTCAACTGGCTTGGCCATTGCAAGAAGTTCAGCACTCAAAGCTTCAACCGCAGCTTCAATGCCCTTCTTCAATGACATCGGATTTGCACCAGCTGCAACGTTGCGCAAACCTTCGCGAACAAGTGCTTGTGCCAAAACGGTTGCGGTTGTGGTTCCGTCACCAGCTACATCGTCGGTTTTCTTTGCAACTTCTTTAACTAGCTCAGCGCCAATTTTTTCGTACGGATCTTCAAGTTCAATTTCTTTAGCAATAGAGACACCATCATTAGTGATTGTTGGCGCTCCCCATTTCTTTTCAAGTACGACGTTACGACCCTTTGGTCCTAGCGTTACTTTTACGGCGTCTGCCAAAGTATTCATTCCGCGCTCAAGTGCACGGCGGGCTTCTTCATCAAAGGCAATGATTTTTGCCATGGGTTTTCGCTCCTATTTACGGTTATTTTTCGCCCAGATCTGAGGTTTTGTCACTCTCAGTCTCTGAGTGCTAAGGCTAATTTTTGGCACTCTCTGCCCGAGAGTGCAAATCGAAATCCAATTTTGAGAGTAAATCGGGTCAAGAATTGGAGCAGATGGGCGGATTTGAGGACTTTCGAGCTTGGTTTTCCTGCGAGAATGCCCCCATATTTGAGAGGAAAGTTCAATGCGTCGAATTGGATTTTTAGCAGCCACATTTTTAGTCCTTAGCAGTCTCACCACACCTGCAGTTTTCGCAGATGGACCAAGAACTGTTTTTGTTCGCCCAGACGCAACCGCAGCAGATTCAGTGACCGGAACTTCATGCCTGCTTCCTAATTATTCAGGATCAAACGGCCTCAAATCAGCGCTTACAAATGCGGTAGCCAACGACACGATTGTTTTATGCAATGACTCTTTGTATGGAAACTCTCCCGCAAATAGAACTTTCTCAATCTCAAACACGACTTTGACTATGCCGGTAACAGTTGTTGCCGAAATCGCGAATCCGCTTCGACGGCCGAAAATCATGGCAAATAATTTTGAGGTTAATACAGAATCAATTGGTGAAACAAACTTCACAGCAATGAATTTCGTGAACTCTACTTCCACTGGAACTGGCACTGATTGCGCCACCACGGCTGCCTGCGGTGGAGCAATATCGCTCAAAAGTGGTGTTCTCAACTTAGATCGAATTCTTTTCGAAGACAATGCAGCTAAATACGGTGGAGCTATTTCAGTTACAAGCGGTAGTGGTCTTGCATCACTTATTGTTGATAGAAGTTCATTTGTAAACAACACGGCTGAATCCAACGGTGGTGCGATATTCGTGGGAGCTGCAGACCAAGCAGTAATCACCAACAGTGTTTTTTATCAAAACAAAGTTACAAGTGGCAATGGCTCAGTTGTATTTGCAGATGCGGGCACCGCAAACTTGAATTTCAACACAGTTGTAAACAACACTGGTGGTTCAGTACTTCATGGTGCTGGCGTAACACTTTCGAACTCAATTCTTGGTCAGAGATTATTAGCCGAAGACCTATGTGGGTCTGATGTAAATGTCGGCGACGGAAATTTCATTACCGATGACAGCTGCGGCGATTTACCCGTGTTTTCAGCGGAAGTAAAAGACATCTCAGTTCAGATACCTTATGGACAACTGAGAATCGGTCGCATCTTCGAAGCTAATTCTGACAATTTACAATATTTCAGAGTATTGAGTGAGAGTCCCGTCATTGACTACATCACCTTCGACGAAGAAGTTGATCCAGAAACAAACATCGATAGCATTAACAGCAATCGTCCTTACTCAATTCCAGGTATTGAAGTGGAGCGAGCCGATGTTGGTGCAGTTGAAGTTACATCTTCGCCAATGTTGGTACGCCCATTTGACTCTGAGCTCACATATGCAGGTTTGATTGTTGCAGAGAAACTTTCAGTAGGCGGAACAATGATTCCAACCTCAACTGCAAAAATCATGACTCCGATGTTGACCTACGACGTCACCAAGAAGAAAGTGGACAGTGATGGAAATGCAATCATCACTACTCAAGAACGCCACGATATAACTGTCGGCATGCAAATTGAAGTGAGTGGAGTTGGTTCAGGGCTAAACGGTCTCCACACTGTAACTGCAGTCTCCAGTAGAACCTTCACCTTTAACACTTCTGCCTCAACGTTAGCTGAAACCGCAGTAAATCCTTGGGGCACTGCAGTGCATAAAGAAAAGGCCAAAATCACCTACACATCTCTAACTCCTGAAGTTTGTACTTTAGTTTCAGTGAAGAACCCTGCCATCATTCCGCAGGCGAATTCAGGCGTTTGTGAAATTGAGATTTACTCCCCTTCAGTAGGTGAATACGAAGAAGTTAGCGAGTTTGTGAGCTTGCAAATGTTGATCCAGAACAAATCTTCAAAGCCCCTCAATGTGGCGACTTCGAAGATTTTGAAAAATGGAGTGACGGTTTCTTGGCAAAGACCATTTACAACCGGAAAAGCTAAATTACTTCGCTATGAAGTTTCTTTCTACCGCCAATCGCAACCGAGCAAAGTTCGCTTAACAGTGAAGGTATCTCCTTACAAATTGTCTGCAAAGATTTCCAAATTAGCGGTGAACATGCCATACATTGTTCGAGTAAGAGCAATCACGGCTGCTGGCACATCTGCTCCAAGTTCTGACGTTTTGTTTAAGACTAAGAAGAAATAGCTTTAGTTTGCTGGGTCGGTCACATCAAATGGACCGGCCCACATATCAAAACCCGGCTCAATGTCTGTGATTGCATGAGTGCTAAGTGCCGCTCGAATATTTAGTGCGTTTGGATTTGGCAGACAATCACGCATGGTTCCAATTGACAGAACGCCATCCTCATCCAGGTACAAAGTCGCTGCACATTTTGGTCCAACATCAAATCCATCTAAAGTTGAAATCTGCATCTCAACCCCATCGCTGGTTATGCATTCATTGATATCCGCAACATAAGTAAATTGCACTGCCGTTGTCCATTTGTTGGCAGCACGGACTTGCACACTTAGTTGAGCACCAAGTCCAGAATCTCGATTCCAGCTTTCACCAAAACCGCATCCGTCATTTCCAAAAACTTGCTTTGACTCAAGATCTATTGCTACATCCCAAAAGCCTTCAAGTGGCTCATACGAGGTGACATTCATGTATTTCAAGTCACTCTGTGCGTTATCCATTAATTCAGTAACAAATTTCGCTGTCCACAAACGGTAATTCGATCCATCGCCCAATGTGCCCAATGCTGGAACTATTGGCCGTGAAACGGTATTTCTAAAATGAAGTTCAGAAGTATCAACTTCTTTCAACTCGCGGTCATTCGCCAAATCAGAACGCATTTCGTGGAGCAAATCGCGATATGCCGAAACCCGTGTCAAAACAACTGGAGCTTTAGTACCGCATTCATCTGCATTGCCAAAGGACACAACTCCCAGCAAAAAGTACGAGCTATGTAAACGGCCAACTAGAGGACCACCAGAGTCTCCAAAACAAGCCGAGCTGTAGGTGCCATTCGCATTCTTGCGATTTACACCTATTTGGAATTTAACATTGAAGTTTCGATATTCAGCTTCTGCCGCAGAGTTATAAATCCCTTGTACTACTTTTCTTAAGTACTTAGCATTTCGTTCTTTTTCGGTTTGACCCCATCCATAAAGCGTTGGCCTTGATGAAAGCATTTTCTTCGATTGAGCTTTCGTCGGAATCTTTAGAAATGAAGTTGCTGAAGCTGGGTTATACAAATCAATAAGCGCTAAATCGCCTTCCAAAGTTTCTGAGTTGTATTCGTAAGCTCTAAAAGTACGTGGCATTAAGACTTGGCCGTGATCTGATTTAGAAGTTTGGTTTCGGACTACTACGTAGCCTTCAAAGTTTGCGGCCGCATCCATGCAATGGCCAGCGGTTACCACCGTGTATGGATCGATCAATGAGCCGGTGCAGAAGAAACCATCTGGCTGCCGATCGAACTGTGAATTAATTCCCCAGAGCGAAACCACCCAAGGAGCTTGAGTTGGTAAAACTTTTCTTGAATCAGGAAATGTGATTGCGGAAACGGCGGTTGTGCCAAATAAAAAAATTGAAACTGCAACCGCTAAAACTTTTCGCAATACTGAGATTCTCACAAGTCCAAACTATCAGCCAAAAAGAAAGAAGTGGCTGTGATAAATCACAGCCACTTCTCGTTTAAGTCAAGAACTACTTTGCGAGACGAACGTTTCCAGCCTGTGGGCCTTTTGGTCCTTCTACGATTTCGAATTCAACGCGTTGATCTTGATCAAGCACACGGAAGCCATCCATATCGATAGCGGTGTGGTGTACAAAAACGTCGCGATCGGTTCCGTCTACAGAAAGAAAGCCGAAGCCCTTTTCTGAGTTGAACCACTTGACGGTGCCAGTCATTGTTGACATGCACATTCCTTACATGTTGCGGGATCGGCTCTAGTCGGACGACTATGCCGGGTCTTTCAAATTCTTCCCACATCACGTCTTACGCCAAGCAGGGGTCTTTCAAATTACCAAGGTTGAGTGTAGTGCGGCGCAACTGCACCAAATACCAATAAATCTAGAGCTGAAAGCCCAAACGACGTGCACTGCGCTGCTTTTGGCGCTCAGCACGCATACGGCGAAGTCGCTTAACCAGCATTGGGTCGAAATCGAGAGCCGCTTCTGTATCAATCAGTGCGTTCAAGATTTGGTAGTAGCGAGTGGCGCTCATGTCGAAAAGTTCGCGAATTGCGTTTTCTTTTGCGCCTGAGTATTTCCACCATTGACGCTCAAATTCGAGCAAAAGCCGATCGCGTTCTTCTAGTTGTGGCTTAATTTGTCCGAGTTCGGAACTTGGTGCGTTGGCTTCCATTTTTCCCTCTGGTCTCTGTACGTGTAAATCAGTGCCGCACCCTGACATGGGGGTATGTCAGTTTGGGCCGTGCCTGTGAGCACCCGCGAAACATAACATGCGAATTACATGGTTGTCATTCGCTCAATTTCCCCAAAAATCACAGTTTTAACATCAGTCACACCAGCCCCGAAATACCGGTGCAATTGCAAGATCAATCTGCCATTACCCTTCGCCCTGATTATTGAGCAATCACTAATCAATAGTGCAGGAAACTGCCAGGCCGACGTGGCGCAATTGGTAGCGCATCCGACTTGTAATCGGACGGTTAGGGGTTCAAGTCCCCTCGTCGGCCCCAAATAAAACAGCTGCTCGTCAATCCCCTGCGATGACGAGCAGCTGTTTGGTTTTT
>JBEBBT010000003.1:0-4863 GCA_041158245.1 Actinomycetota bacterium
ATTAATCATCGTTGATGAAGGTGCTTATGTTCACTATGTTGAAGGTTGCACCGCACCGATTTATTCGAGTGACTCTTTGCATTCTGCAGTGGTTGAAATCATTGTTAAGAAAAATGCTCGCTGTCGCTACACAACCATTCAAAACTGGTCAAACAATGTTTACAACCTTGTGACCAAGCGTGCTGTTGCGCATGAAGGTGCAACTATGGAATGGATCGATGGAAATATTGGTTCGAAAGTCACAATGAAATATCCAGCAGTTTGGATGGTTGGCGAACACGCAAAGGGTGAAACACTTTCAATCGCATTTGCGGGTGAAGGTCAACACCAAGACGCAGGTTCAAAGATGGTTCACGCTGCTCCAAACACAAGTTCAACCATCATCTCTAAGTCAGTCGCTCGTGGTGGTGGACGCACTTCATATCGAGGTCTAGTTCAGGTTGAAGAAGGCGCTTACAACTCAAAGAGCACAGTTAAGTGTGATGCTTTGTTGGTTGACGATATCTCGCGAAGCGACACCTACCCATATGTAGATGTGCGAACTGACGATGTATCAATGGGCCACGAGGCTACTGTCTCGAAAGTCAGTGATGACCAGCTCTTTTACCTAATGAGTCGTGGCATGAATGAAGATGAAGCTATGGCGATGATTGTTCGCGGTTTCGTTGAACCAATTGCACGTGAATTGCCAATGGAATACGCAATTGAACTTAACCGACTAATTGAACTTCAGATGGAAGGAGCGGTCGGCTAATGACAGTTACAGTGCCACCAAGCGATTTAGCACCTCGTCTTAAAGGACTTCGTCTAGATGAAATTTCTGTGCCAACAGGCAGAGAAGAAGAATGGCGTTTTACACCTTTAAAAAGGATTGCAAAACTTCACGAACTATCGGGTTCACAATCAAGTCCGGTTTTCGAAATTAGTGCTCCTGATGGAGTGGAAGTCTCAGATGCAAAAATTGCAGATTTCGCAGCAGCAGATCGAATTTCTGCAGCGGCGGCAATTTTGAGCACAGACGGAAAACTAATCAAACTTTCTAAAGAAACTGCGCTCACTGACCCAGTAATCATCGCCACAAAGTCAAAGGTCGAACGAAGTGTTGGCTCTTTGTCCCTAGTCTTAGAGAAGTATTCAAAAGGTACATTTGTAATCGATCACACTGGAAGCGGCGCTATTGCACTTGCAGTCGATGTACAAGTTGCTGATGGAGCGGATGCAACAATTATTTCGATTCATGATGGTGATAGAACTTCCGTTTTCACGGGACAACAAGCCATCAAACTAGGCCGAGACTCAAAAGTTCATCACGTGGCGATAACACTTGGTGGAGATTTAGTTCGGTTAGTGACGACTGTTGAATACACAGCTCCCGGTGGAGATGCGACGTTGTCTGGTGCTTATTTCACAGATGAAGGTCAACATCACGAGCATCGTCTGTTTGTTGATCACTCGGTGAACAACTGCCGAAGCGATGTTATGTACAAAGGCGCACTTCAAGGCAAAGATGCACACTCAGTTTGGATTGGTGACGTATTAATCCGTGGAAATGCAACTGGTACTTCAACTTACGAACTAAACCGTAATTTGATTCTCACTGAAGGTGCACGGGCTGACTCTGTACCGAATCTGGAGATCGAGACTGGAGAAATTGAAGGTGCGGGCCATGCTTCTGCAACTGGTCGATTCGACGATGAACAAATTTTCTATTTAATGAGTCGTGGAGTTCCGGAAGTTCAAGCAAAACGTTTGGTTGTTCGCGGCTTCTTAGCCGATGTGATTAAACGAATTCCTTCCGAAAGTTTGCAGGACCGACTGATTAAAGCTGTTGAAAGCAAGCTTGGCCAAGTTGATCCACTTTTTGCGCAGGTATTCGATGAGCAATAAAACAGCAGTTGGAACTGTAAAAGATTTCCCAGTTGGCTCAATCACCCAGGTTGAAGTTGATGGAATTGAAATCGCACTTGTGAATAGCGAAGACGGATTCTTTGCCGTAAACGACATTTGCACCCATGCAGAAGTTTCGCTTTCCGATGGGCAACTAAATGGTTGCCTATTGGAATGTCCAATGCACGGAGCGGAATTTGATATCAAAACTGGCGAAGCAAAAAGTTTGCCAGCCACAAAACCTTTAGAGGTTTACTCAGTATTTGTTGATGGCACAGATGAAGATGCCACTGTATCGATTGAAGTAGGGAAATAATGAGCACACTAGAAATTAAAGATCTTCAGGTTCGTGTTGAAACTGAAAATGGTCCGAAAGACATTTTGAAGGGTGTAACCCTCACAATCAAAGCCGGTGAAACTCACGCAATTATGGGTCCAAACGGTTCAGGTAAATCAACCCTCGCTTACAGCATTGCGGGACATCCACGTTATGAAATTGTTGGTGGTTCGGTGACTCTTGATGGTCAAGATGTGCTCGAAATGAGTGTGGATGAGCGCGCCAAAGCTGGAATGTTCCTAGCTATGCAGTATCCAGTCGAAGTACCGGGAGTTTCGGTCTCTAATTTCCTTCGTACAGCAGTTACAGCTGTTCGCGGTGAGGCTCCTAAATTGCGAGACTGGTTGAAAGAAATGAAGTCAGCCATGACCGATTTGGCGATCGACCCGAATTTTGCTGAACGCAATGTCAACGAAGGTTTTTCTGGCGGTGAGCGCAAGCGTCATGAAATTTTGCAAATGGAACTTTTACAGCCGAAAATTGCAATTCTCGATGAAACAGATTCTGGGCTAGACGTAGACGCATTGAAGATCGTTTCGGACGGTGTAAATCGCATCCGTAAATCTTCTGACATTGGCGTCTTGTTGATTACACACACAATCCGCTTACTTCGTCAGATTCCTGTAGACCATGTTCACGTTTTTGTTGATGGTCGCATCGTGGCTCAAGGCGGCCCAGAGCTTGCAGAGCAAATCGATGAGCACGGTTACGAACAATTCTCGGTGGCGTCTAAGTAATGCTTTTGGATCTAGATCGCATCAAATCCGATTTCCCGATTCTTCAACAGAAGGTCCATGGAAATCGAGATTTGGTGTATCTAGATTCTGCTGCGACATCGCAAAAACCAAATCAAGTAATTGATGCAATCAGTGATTTTTACAGAACCAGTAATGGCGGTATCCACCGTGGTTCGCACGCGTTAGCCGAACGTGCTACATCTTTGTTTGAAAAATCGAGATTCAATATTGCGTCCTTTATAGGGGCACAAGCGAATGAAATCATTTTCACAAAGAATGCGACCGAAAGTATAAATCTAGTCGCTTACGCATTTTCGAATGCGACATCGAAACATCGAAACGGTCATAGCCTAGAAGAACTTGAAAAGCGTTTTGTTGTTGGAAGTGAAGACGAGATTCTCTTGACCGAAATGGAGCATCACGCAAATTTAATTCCATGGCAGGAACTGAGTTTAAAAACTGGGGTAAAACTTCGGTTCATACCAATAACTGATGATGGCTACTTAGATTTAAGCGACTTGGAAAATCTGATAAATGCAAAGACAAAAATTGTCTCTTTTGTACATCAATCTAATATTTTAGGAACCGTTAATCCTGTTTCCGAAATAGTTAAGCGCGCGAAAAATGTTGGTGCACTTACGCTTCTAGATGGCTGCCAGTCTGTTCCGCATATGCCGGTGGATGTTGTTGATTTAGATATAGATTTCTTAGCGTTTAGTGGGCATAAAATGCTTGGGCCAAATGGCGTCGGAGCGCTTTACGCAAAAGCAGAATTGCTAGATCAACTATCGGTATTCATCACCGGCGGCTCTATGATCGAAGTGGTTTATTTGGAGAACAGCACTTACGCAAAAGGTCCCGCTCGTTTTGAAGCAGGGACACAATCAGCCGCTGATGTGGTTGGTTTGAGCGCAGCAGTGGACTATTTACGTTCGGTAGGAATGGATTCAGTTCATGCCCATGGCCAAACCTTGACTTCAGTCGCACTCGATGAGCTAAATAAACTCAAAGGCGTACAGATTGTTGGCCCAAATTCGATGAGGGAGCGGGGTTCAGCAATTTCCTTTACGGTTGAAGGAATTCACCCGCATGACGTTGGTCAATTTCTCGATGCGGATGGAGTAGCAGTGCGGGTTGGACATCATTGCGCGTGGCCTGTTTGCAGGCGTATGTCTGTACCAGCCACAACCAGAGCGTCTTTTTATATTTACAATGAAGTCGCAGACATAAATCAAATGGTTGAATCTATCCAAAAAGCACAGAAATTCTTTGGTGTGTAATGAATCTAGAATCCCTTTACCAAGAAATTATTTTGAATCACTACCGCAATCCAAACGGCAAAGTTTCAGTCGTTGACGCGGGGAAATCTGTCCATCACGTCAATCCAAATTGCGGTGATGAGATTACTTTGACTGTGGAATTTGTTGACGGCAAAGCACATATTGAATTTGTGAATACTGGATGCAGCATTAGCCAAGCGAGCGCCTCTGTGATGTACGACCTTTGCGAAGGTCAAAATTCATCTAAAATTATGGAAATTGAAGACGGTTTTTTGGAGTTGATGCAGTCACGTGGGCAAGGAATTGCAGATGATGACCTCTTGGGAGATGCGGTCGCATTTGTTGGAGTTTCTCAATTTCCAGCCCGAATTAAATGCGCACTTCTTCCGTACATGGCTTTAAAGGATGCAGTAACACGTCAAACCGAAGGTGGAACAAATGAGTGATCAGAATCTTGAAGATTTGCGCAGTGCAGAAATTCCGTCTGAGGACGACTTGTATGAGTTGATGAGAGATGTAGTTGATCCGGAACTGGGAATCAATGTGGTTGACCTTGGTTTGGTTTACGGAGTCCATCTCGATGAAGGCCAAATTGCAACAATCGATATGACTCTTACATCTG
>JBEBBT010000004.1:0-3174 GCA_041158245.1 Actinomycetota bacterium
TTTATCAATCAAAAGTTTTGCAAGTGATATCCGCCGCTTTTCGCCACCTGAAAGAGGAGAAATATCCCTGTCTAGGAAATCTTCACCACCTAGAAGTTCTGCAACAATTTCGCGATTACCGCTATTTCTAACCCATGCGGACTCTTGGTCACCATGAAACAAGAAATCTCTAACAGTTTTAAAGTCACCGAAGCTGTCAATCTGACTAAGAGTTCCGATCTGTACCCCGTTTGAAACGGAAACTCGCCCTGAATCAACTTTTGTGAGCCCCGCCAAAACTTTCAGAAGCGTGGATTTTCCGCCACCATTACGGCCCACAATTCCAACCCGATTGGCTTCTAGAACTCCTAAGGAAATCCCATCCAAGACTTTGCCTTTTCCAAAGTCCAGGCTCACGTTTTCGAGGTTAATCAGGTTGCGCGCAGCCACTAGTGCCTTTCTCTATGAGGCCATTGTCTCAAGGGGGTAACCTTCGGTCAGATTTTGGGAGCGAAAATGACAGAAATAACTTCCCCAACCGGGCTATTGATCAATGGGCAATGGGTGAGTGGTTCAAACCAAATGGACGTGGTTGACCCTGCAACCAATCAGGTTTTAACGCAGGTGGCAGACGCATCCCTAGCTGAAGTTGATGCGGCCATTGATAGCGCATCAGACGCATTTAAAACTTGGTCACAAACTGCACCTCGAGTGCGTGGCGAAATTCTCCGCAAAGCATTTGAAATCATGACTGCAGAACTTGAAGATTGTGCTCGGCTCATTTCACTTGAAAATGGAAAAGCTTGGCGAGATGCCATGGGTGAAGCCGCGTATGCAGCAGAATTTTTTAGATGGTTTAGCGAAGAAGCTGTTCGAACGCCTGGTGATTTTAGAAAATCTCCAAGCGGCGACAAGACCATAATCGTTGATCACAGACCAATTGGTGTGGCTTTGATGGTTACACCTTGGAATTTTCCAGCCGCAATGGCAACTCGAAAGCTCGGTCCGGCATTGGCGGCTGGTTGCACTGCAATTTTGAAACCACCTGCCGAAACACCGCTGACCGCTTTGTGGGTGGCAAATGTTTTGCAGCGCGCTGGTGTGCCGGCTGGAGTTGTAAATGTTGTGACAACTTCTAGATCCTCTGAAATGGTCGCACATACTTTGGCCGATAAGCGAATTGCAACACTTTCGTTTACTGGTTCAACTTTCGTTGGAAAGAAACTTCTACAACTCACTTCTCAGCGGGTTATGCCAGCATCAATGGAACTTGGAGGCAATGCGCCATTCTTGGTTTTCGAAGGCGCAGATGTTGATAAAGCTGTTGCTGGCGCAATGATTGCAAAAATGCGAAATGGTGGGGCTGCGTGCACGGCTGCAAATCGTTTCTACATTCATGAATCACTCGCAAAAGAATTTAGCGAGAAATTGGCACAAGCGTTTTCGGCCTTGAAAGTTGGACCTGGAATTCAGCGCGAAAATGATCTTGGTGCAATGGTTAGCCAAAAAGAGGCTGACAAAATCTCCCAACTGATTGCTAGCGCCCAAGGTGAAGGCGCAAAAGTGGTTGCCACTGCCAAGATTCCTGAAACTGGTGCGTTCGTGGCCCCAGTAGTTGTAAATGGGGTTGAGCACGGTTCGGTGCTCACTCGCGAAGAAGTATTTGGACCTGTTGCGCCGATTGTTACTTTCCAAAATGAAGCAGATGGAATTCGAATGGCAAATGACACCGAGTACGGCTTGATTTCATATGTTTTTGCAAAAGATTCCGGCGCTGGAATTGGTATTGCAAAACAAATGGAATCTGGAATGGTGGCAGTAAACCGAGGCTTAGCATCTGACCCAGCTGCACCTTTTGGTGGAATGAAGGAATCTGGAATTGGCCGTGAAGGTGGCTTCCATGGAATCCACGAATTCCTCGAAACTCAGTATTTCGCAGTCGATCTGTAAATTGGATTTGGTTAGTGTCAAAATATTTCGATATAGAAAAAAGAATTTCTTCACTTGGCAATGAAAATTTGCAAGGGCGGGTTGGTGTGATCCACACACCGCACGGCGATATTCAAACTCCAGCTTTCATACCTGTTGGAACTAAAGCCACTGTGAAATCTGTGCTGCCTGAGTCCATGAAAGATTTGGGTGCGCAAGCTATTTTGGCAAATGCCTATCACTTGTATTTGCAGCCAGGACCAGACATCGTTGACGAGGCTGGCGGACTTGCGAAATTCATGAATTGGGACGGTCCAACTTTTACCGATAGTGGTGGTTTTCAAGTCCTATCTCTTGGAGTTGGTTTCAAAAAAGTTTTGGCAATGGAAAGCATCACAGTTCAATCCGATGACGTTATTGCCGATGGTAAAGATCGTTTGGCTCACGTGGATGATGATGGAGTGACTTTTAAGTCCCATCTCGATGGTTCAATGCACAGATTCAGCCCAGAGATTTCAATGCAGGTTCAACATCAACTCGGGGCAGACATAATTTTTGCATTCGACGAATGCACAACTTTGTTGAATACGCGGCAATATCAAGAACTAGCCCTAGAACGCACTTACAAGTGGGCTGAGCGCTGCATTGCCGAACATAAGCGTCTTACACAAGAACGCAGTGAAAAGCCGTATCAGGCGCTCTGGGGCGTTTTACAGGGTGCTCAGTACGAAGATCTGCGCAGAAAAGCCGCAAAAGACCTAGGCGCACTTGATTTTGATGGATTTGGATTAGGCGGCGCATTAGATAAAGCTGAACTTGGCACCATTGTCGATTGGATGACATCAGAGTTGCCAGAAGACAAGCCCCGTCATTTACTTGGAATTGGCGAACCTGATGATTTATTTCCAGGGGTGGAAAATGGGGCCGACACTTTCGACTGCGTAGCTGCATCCAGAGTGGCTAGAAATGCATCTGCGTATGGCCATAATGGTCGCTTTAACATCACTAATGCGAAGTTTCGCCGAGACTTCACCCCGTTGGTTGAAAACTGTAATTGCTACACCTGTAAGCACTACACCCGTGCCTACATTCACCACTTGGTCAAAGCGAAAGAAATGCTTGCTGCAACTCTCTTAACAATTCACAACGAGCACTACATCGTTGGAGTAGTTGCAAAGATTCGACAAAGCATTCTGGAAGGCAATTACTATGAATTCAAAAAAGAATTCCTAGGTGATTTTCACAAATTTGATTGAACTTTATAAG
>JBEBBT010000005.1:0-8611 GCA_041158245.1 Actinomycetota bacterium
CTTGAAGCACTTGCTGCCTTAATTTTCACCAAATATCTATTCGCATTTGAAGCTACTTCAGCATTGCTAATTACTGCTGCACTTGGTGCGATGGTTTTGGCGCATCGTGAACATGCTGAAACACCTCTGACTCAGCGTGATCTTTCGGAACTGCGATTCAAGAGCGGCAATCACCCAGGCTCATTGCCATCACCTGGTGTTTACGCTCGTCATAACGCAGTGGATATTCCAGCGTTATTGCCAGACGGAACAATGTCAGAACTTTCAGTTCCAAAACCTTTGGCTGCTCGCGGTGCGATTCGCTTGATTGATCTTGCAGACCGTGAAGAAGTAAACGCTTTAAGCCGCGGTGAGGCAGTTATAACTGGCCAATCAACCGATCGAGTGGAGGAATAAATGGCACTCAACAATTTCATTTTGCTCTCTGCAATTTTGTTCACAATCGGTGCAGTCGGTGTATTGGTTCGTCGAAATGCAATCGTAGTTTTCATGTCGGTTGAAATGATGCTAAACGCTGCAAACCTTGCTTTTGTAACTTTTGCAAAAGCAAATGGTTCAATCGATGGGCAAGTGGTTGCATTCTTCGTGATGGTTGTGGCTGCTGCTGAAGTAGTAGTCGGCCTCTCAATTATTGTGTCAATTTTCCGCACTCGACGTACTGCGTCGATTGACGAAGCAAGTTTGCTGAAGTTCTAGAAGAAAGAAGAGATAAGTGACTGCTTACGCATGGTTACTAGTGGCACTACCGCTTGCGGGTGCTGCTGTGCTCTTGCTTGGTGGCAAGCGGACTAACGCTTGGGGCCATTTACTTGGCACCGCGATGTCGCTTGGCGCATTCGCTGTTGGTCTTGCAACATTTATTGAGATGTTGGCAAAGACTGAAGAAGAGCGCGAAACCACCATTCATCTCTGGGACTGGATTGTGGTCGGCACCTTCCACGTACCGGTGGCTTTCCAAATTGATCAGCTTTCAATTTCTTTTGTGTTGCTCATTACTGGTGTCGGCAGCTTGATTCATATCTACTCAATCGGCTACATGGAACATGACGAAAATCGTCGCAAGTTCTTCGCATACTTGAATCTCTTTATTGCAGCCATGTTGGTTTTGGTTCTTGCTAACAATTACATGTTGCTTTATGTTGGTTGGGAAGGTGTAGGCCTAGCGTCTTACTTGCTCATCGGTTTTTGGATTCACAAACCATCAGCTGCTACCGCCGCTAAAAAAGCTTTCGTTGTAAACCGCGTTGGTGACATCGGACTTTCACTTGCAGTAATGCTGATGTTTTCGGCATTCGGCGTCGTAACCTTTGGTGAAGTAAATGCGGCTGCAGAATCTGCATCAACCCAAACTGCAACTTGGATTGGTCTTGCACTCTTACTTGCGGCTTGCGGTAAGTCGGCGCAGTTCCCACTGCAATCATGGTTGTTAGACGCGATGGAAGGCCCAACTCCGGTTTCGGCACTTATTCACGCCGCGACCATGGTTACCGCAGGTGTTTACTTGATCGCCCGCAGCCATGCAATTTACGAGATTGCTCCGATTGCGCAAACCGCAGTGATTGTTATTGGTGGCATCACCTTGCTAATGGGTGCAATCATCGGTACCGCAAAAGACGACATCAAGAAAGGTCTGGCTGGTTCAACCATGAGCCAGATCGGGTACATGATTCTTGGTGTTGGATTAGGCCCAGTTGGTTACATTTTCGCTTTGTTCCACCTAATCACACACGGTTTTTTCAAAGCTGGAATGTTCCTCGGTGCGGGTTCGGTTATGCACGGAATGCATGACGATGTAAACATGCGTCATTACGGAAATCTTCGAACTGCAATGAAGATTACGTATGTGACATTCGGAATGGGATTCCTGGCAATTATTGGTATCCCACCATTCGCAGGTTTCTGGTCAAAAGATGAAATCATCAAGGCTGCATTTAGTCATAGCACTTTGACTGGTGTCGTAACTCTGATTGGCGCAGGTATTACTGCGTTCTACATGACTCGCATGATGGCGATGACATTCTTCGGCACCGCTCGTTGGCAAGAAGGAGTTCATCCGCATGAGTCGCCAAAGACCATGACCGTGCCGATGATGATTCTTTCAATTGGTTCAGCTTTTGGCGGCATGCTGTTGCTTTTCGTTGGAAACATTGAACATTGGCTAGAACCAGTTGTTGGATTTGAACATCCACACGGTGGCCCAGAAGCCTCAGTTTTGATTCCAGTTACTTTAACTATTGTTGCAATTGGTGCAATGATGGGTTGGGTGCAATACGCAAAGCGTGAAGTTCCAGTAACTGCACCAACAGATGTTTCAGTGTTTACAAAAGCTGCACGCGCAGATCTATATGGCGACGCTTTCAATGAAACAGTGTTTATGCGCCCAGGTCAATATCTAACTCGTTCACTTGTTTATGTTGATAACAAGTTCGTGGATGGACTTGTAAATGGAACCGCTGGCTTGGTTGGGGTTGTAGCTGCACAACTTCGCAAAACTCAAACCGGTTTCACTCGTTCTTACGCATTGTTAATGGTGCTGGGTGTGGTTGTCATCGGAGCAGTAGTTGCGATTGTAGGGATGGCATAAATGAATTTCTCACTTCCATATCTATCACTACTTATTGCATTGCCAACTATTGGTGCTGCATTGATAGGTATTTTCCGAATCAAAGACGAAAACCAAGTCCGCAAAGTCGGCGTTCTTTTCGCAATCTTGACAGCTGCTTTAGCAATCTTGATGGCAGTCAATTACGACTCGAACTCGTACTCTGCATTGCAATTTGTTGAAAAATACAACTGGATTCCGGCTTTCGGAACTTCATTTGCACTTGGCGTTGATGGCATTTCCCTCACCTTGATTGTGTTGGCTGCAATCTTGGTGCCAGTTGTTCTAATTGCTGGTTGGAAAGAATCTGAAGGCCAACGCGGTTCAGTTCGCCAATACGTTGTATTAACTCTGGTTACTGAAGCGATGATGATTGGTGTATTTGCTGCGACCGACGTCTTCCTTTTCTATGTATTCTTTGAAGCAATCTTGATTCCGATGTACATTTTGATTGGTCGATTTGGTGGTGCTCGCGCCTCTTACGCAGCGGTCAAGTTCTTGCTTTACAGCCTCGTTGGCGGTTTGCTGATGTTGGTCAGTTTGATTGGCCTTTGGGTTATTTCAAAAGAACAATTTGGTGCCGGCACTTTCGATTGGATTGCGCTGCAAGATTTGCAAATTGATGGAACCACTCAAAACTGGCTATTCCTTGGTTTCTTCATTGCATTTGCAATCAAAGCTCCTTTGTTCCCATTCCATACTTGGTTGCCAGATGCTGCAGGTGAAGCAACACCAGGCAGTGCAACACTTCTAGTTGGTGTACTCGACAAAATCGGCACCTTCGGCATGATCCGCTACCTACTGCCACTGTTCCCATTGGCTGTTGATTACTTCCGTCCAGTCATCATTGTGATGTGCTTGATCGGAATTATTTATGGTGCGCTTCTTGCAATCGGGCAAAGCGATATCAAGCGATTGATTGCTTACACATCAGTAAGCCACTTCGGTTTCATCGCACTTGGTATTTTCGCTTACACCTCGCAAGGTTTGTCAGGGGCATCGCTTTACATGATCAACCACGGTTTCTCAACCGCGGCATTGTTCTTGATTGCTGGTTTCTTGATCAGCCGTCGTGGTTCTCGTTTTATCGAAGACTTTGGCGGAGTTGCAAAGGTAGCCCCACTGCTCGCAGGTGCATTCTTGCTAGCTGGCCTTTCATCACTTGCACTACCAGGTATGTCCAGCTTCGTTAGTGAATTCCTAGTTTTAACTGGAACCTTCACTCGCTACCCAGTGCCAGCAATCATTGCAACCACCGGCATTGTTTTAGCAGCTCTCTACATCTTGTTGATGATTCAACGAACCATGACAGGTGAACCAAGCGAAGCAGTTCGAAATTCCGTTGGTGAACTAAACACTCGTGAAAAGGTTGCGATTGCCCCAGTAATTGCAATTATTTTGGTGCTTGGCTTCTTCCCGCAAATTGTTTTGAATGTTGTCAATCCAACAATTGACCGAGTAATGATTTTGGTGGGTGCGACTGATCCACTGCCTACTCAAGGAGAAAACTAATGAGCACGGCATTGCTTGCAGACATCACTGCTCCAAACATCAATTACTACATGCTGGCACCGATATTGGTGGTGCTTGGAGGCGCAGTACTAAGTGTTTTGGTGGAAGCGTTCTACCCGCGTGAATCTCGTCGCAGTGCGCAACTAGCACTCGTCTTGACCACATTAGCTGTTGCATTCCTTGCGGTTTTAAACATCAAAGCAGATTCAATCCTTGGTTTCACCGTAGTGAATTCGGTTGCGATTGATGGGGTCGCAGTATTTCTACAAGGCTTAATCATCCTGTCAGCAATTGTTGGCGCGCTATTGATTTCTGAAAATCGAATCGATCCACTTGGTGATGCGTTTGCATCCCAAGCATCTGCTTTGCCAGGAAGCCAAGACGAACAAGCTTTCACTGAACGCGGTTGGTATCAAACAGAAGTTTGGTCGCTATTCTTGTTCAGCGTCGGCGGTATGTTGATTTTCCCAGTGGCAAACGATTTGTTGACGCTTTTCGTTGCCCTTGAAGTTATGTCGCTTCCACTTTATTTGCTTGCTGGCATGGCTCGTCGCCGTCGTTTGCTTAGCCAAGAAGCTGCATTGAAATATTTCGTTTTAGGCGCTTTCTCTTCTGCATTTATGCTTTATGGCTCAGCACTGGTTTACGGTTTTGCAAACTCAGTTGAACTTGGTGACATTGCAAAAGCGGTTAGTTCATCCGCCGCTAATTCCAATTTGATGTTGGTCGGAAGCGTATTTATTTTGATTGGCCTGTTATTCAAAGTTGGTGCAGCGCCTTTCCATCAGTGGACACCTGACGTTTATCAAGGTGCACCTACAGCAATAACGGCATTCATGGGTGCGGCAACTAAGGTTGCAGCATTCGGTGCACTTCTTCGCATCTTCTATGTAGCTCTTGCTGGGATGACTTGGGATTTGTCTGCAGTTCTCTGGGCTATTGCAATTGTCACAATGTTGGTCGGAACCATCATTGGTGTAGCTCAATCTGACATCAAACGTATGTTGGCTTACTCCTCAATTGCGCACGCAGGTTTCTTGTTGCTCGGTGTAATTGCGCAAAGCAAAACAGCGCTTGATGGATCTTTGTTCTATCTCGCAGGTTATTCATTCACCACACTCGGTGCATTTGCGGTTGTGAGTTTGGTTCGCGATGCATCAGGTGAAGCAAACCACTTGGGGCAATGGGCGGGATTAGGAAAGCGCTCACCACTAGTTGCATCAATCTTCGCGTTGTTCTTGCTGGCCCTTGCCGGTATTCCACTAACTAGTGGTTTCGTAGGTAAGTTCGCAGTTTTCGCAGCAGCGTATGAGGCAGGGCTCGCTCCACTTGTGATTGTTGCGGTAATTGCAAGCATGATTGCTGGCTTCTTCTACGTTCGAGTAATTGTGTTGATGTTCTTTACTGATTCATCAAACGATGATGTTTCGGTAGTGGTTCCAAGCTTTGCAACTCAAGCTGCAATCACAATCACTGTGGTTGCCACAATCGCACTTGGCGTATTCCCGCAGCCAGTAATTGACTTGCTTTCAACTGCTCTGTTGTTGAAGTAATTATGAGTCAGCCATTTTCTCTTTCGAAGGTTGATGACAAACTTGCAAAACGCGTGCTTGCATCCCTTACGGAAGTAGAAGAGCTCCTACTTGAATCGACCAAGTCATCCGATCCGTTTATTTCGGAAGTGGCAAGTCATCTAGCAAAGGCTGGTGGCAAGAGATTTCGCCCGCTGTTGGTTTGTTTTGCGAGTGAATTTGGTAAGCCATCAAAAGACACAATCAGTGCGGCAGTGGTAGTGGAAATTACCCACCTCGCGACTCTCTATCACGACGACGTTATGGATGAAGCCCCTCGTCGCCGTGGAACCGAATCTGCAAATGCGCGCTGGAATAACACACTCGCAATCTTGACTGGCGATTTTTTGTTTGCTCAAGCCTCCAAAATGCTTGCTGACCTAGGACCAGAAGCGGTTTTGCTTCAGGCGGTTACATTCGAACGATTGGTATCTGGTCAGATTCACGAAACAGTTGGTCCACAAAACGGCGTGGATCCGGTCAACCATCACATTCAAGTTCTGGCTGATAAAACTGGTTCTTTGATTGCCACGTCCGCAAGGTTTGGTGGAATGTTCGCGGGGCTTCCAACATCCGCGCTTGATGCACTAAGTGCTTTTGGTGAAGCAGTGGGAATTGCTTTTCAGATTGCAGATGACATTTTGGACATTGCATCAGAGGCACAAGTTTCTGGCAAAACCCCTGGAACAGATTTGCGCGAAGGTGTTGTCACTTTGCCGATGTTGTTAGTGCAAGCAGCAAATAAGCCTGAAGATGCGGAGTTAATTGAGCTTCTTGGAAGACCACTTCCAGACGACAAAGAGCACGCACGCGCACTTGAATTGATGCGCAAACACCCTGCTATGAAACAAGCGCAAGCAGAAGCGGATCGTTATGCGAATATGGCAATTGAGCAGTTGAGCGTGATTAAGAAATTAGCTGACGAAAATCCGAATAAGTTTGCAGATGCTCAAACCGTCGATGCAGTTATTGCAGCCCTGACAGATGTTTGTGAATCCACCGCAAACCGTGAGGTTTAATTTCTATTCTTCAGCCAATCATTCTTCAGATTGCGCAAATCGAATATGGTGAGTAATCGCATCCGCGCTATACAGTGCGAGCGCAATCCAAACTAAACCAAAACCAGTCCAGCGACCGCTCGTCATATGTTCGTGAGTCACTAAATATCCGCATAAAAACTGCATAGTCGGAGTTATGTACTGCATGATTCCCATTGTTGAGTACGGAATCCGAACCGCTGCTGCACCAAATAGCAACAATGGAATTGCTGTGACTACACCGGCAAGCAGTGAGAAAGTCGCTTGGGCAAATCCGTGATTTCCCAGCGCCAACTGATTTGTGAAGAAAAGATAAATCAAGAAACCGGCTGAAAACGGCACCAGAATTAAAGTTTCAACGGTCAAACTCTCTACCGCATCTACGTCTGCAAGTTTCTTCAGCATTCCATACGAGCCGAAGGAGAATCCGAGGGTTAAGGCCACCCATGGAATTTGTCCTGTTGAAATCACCAATGAAATAACTCCTGATGCGGCGATTGCAATTGCGAACCACTGCATCTTGCGAAGCTTTTCGCGAAACAAAACTACACCGAAAGCGATATTGATAATTGGATTCATGAAGTATCCAAGCGATGCATCAATTACATGATCGTTGAACACCGCCCAGATATAAACACCCCAATTAATCGTGATCAAAATGGATGCGCCAGTTAACAAACCAAACTGGCGACGGTTTTTTAGAACGGCTCCGATCTTGTTCCAGTCATTTCGAACCGTGTTCAAGATTGCAAGAAAAACCAAACTCCAAGTGATTCGATGTGCGAGAGTTTCGGATGCGGAAGCTGGTGCGAGCAACGGCCAATACAGCGGAAAGAGTCCCCAGATTAGATATGAAGATAATCCGTAGATGTATCCCCGCGCAGGCACCTTAATCAATTAAGAAACTGTCCAGGAGTCGTTGCCTTGAATCAGCTTGGCTAAATCTCCAGCACCCTTTTTGGCGGTTACGTCTGCAATTTGCTCTTGTACTAAGCGGTCATAAACCGGACGTTTGATATCTCGAAACACACCAATTGGAGTGTCACTCAAGTTTTCCGGATGACTCAAACGCGACAGAGCAAATGCGTATGACGCATCTGGATTGTGTGCATCGTGAATCAAGAAACCTTTAGCGCCTGCTTCACTTGCACTCACGACTTTGAGCGAGCCATTTTCATCCCGCACAACTCCGCGGTCTTTGTTAGCGCCAAAAGTGATTGGCTCGCCATGCACCAAACGAATCAAGAGGTCATCTGAGGTATCTGAATCCTTGAGCGGTTCCCAAGCGCCGTCGTTGAAGATGTTGCAGTTTTGATAAATCTCAACAAGTGCAGTGCCTTCGTGGGATGCTGCTTGACGAAGCACCTCTGTCAGATGTTTGCGATCACTGTCGATTGTGCGCGCAACGAATGTCGCTTCAGCACCGATTGCGAGTGACACAGGGTTGTATGGATGATCCACTGAACCGGCTGGAGTCGACTTTGTGATTTTGCCAATTTCAGAAGTCGGGGAGTATTGACCTTTGGTCAAACCGTAGATGCGGTTGTTGAACAACAAAATCTTCAGGTTCACATTGCGGCGAAGGGCGTGCAACAAGTGATTACCACCAATTGAAAGTGCATCACCATCGCCAGTCACCACCCAAACGCTTAGGTCAGGTCGAGAGACGCTTAACCCTGATGCGATTGCTGGCGCGCGGCCATGGATTGAATGCAGGCCGTATGTGTTCATGTAGTACGGGAAGCGAGATGAGCAACCAATTCCTGATACGAAAACAATGTTTTCTTTTTTCACACCAAGTTCTGGCAAGAATGATTGCACACCAGCCAAGATTGCGTAGTCACCACAACCTGGACACCAGCGCACTTCTTGGTCGCTCTTGAAATCTT
>JBEBBT010000006.1:0-3184 GCA_041158245.1 Actinomycetota bacterium
CAGGTTCTCTGGTGCCAAGACGAGAGAGATTTGGGCCATTGACGATAAGTACTTTCATCGAGCAACTGCTAACTTAGCAAATGCCCACTCAAGATCCTCAACATTCGGTGCAGCTATAACTACTGGTTGGCCAAAATCTTTTAGACCAATAAAACGTAATTTGTTTCCTCTGGACTTTTTATCGATTGCCATTACATCGAGCAATTCTTCGAAAGAGCCTTCATACACAGTTGAAAGTCCCAACTGGTCAAATACATGCTGTTGCCTGAACACCAAATCGTCTGAACAATTTCCGGTTTTGAAAGACAAATGCGCAGCAAACATCATCCCCACCGAAATCGCATCTCCATGACGCCACTTGTAACTCTCTATGTTTTCAATCGCATGCCCTAGCGTGTGACCGTAATTCAATACTTCTCTACCTAAACCACCAATTTGGTTTTCTTTAAAGTCTTTCGCAACAACATTTGCCTTGACACTAATTGCTCTTTCAATTGCCTGAAGCAAATTTGGATTCTCGATATTCAAAATATCTTTTCCTGAAAGTTCGACCAATTCAATTATTTTTGTATCCGCGATAAAGCCACATTTAATAACTTCGGCAAACCCAGCTCGTAAATCTTCTTGAGGCAGAGTTTCTAAATCGAGTAAATCGCACCAAACAGAGAATGGGTGATGGAAAGCCCCCACCAGATTTTTACCAGATTCGGTATTTATGCCAGTTTTTCCACCTACAGAGGCATCAACCATTGCAAGAAGTGTTGTAGGAATGTGGATGATTTCAATACCTCTGAGCCAAGAAGCTGCGATGAATCCGGCTACATCTGTAGTGGCTCCGCCACCGATTGAAACAATTAAGTCTGAACGGGTGAATTTATTTTTACCAAGTAAGTTCCAAGCCAGTTCCAAGAATTTCACTGTCTTTGCAGATTCGGAATCAGGTGCTGTTAATAAATTAATCTTGATGTCAGGCAATACCTTTTGAATCTCCGAAACAAGATTTCTTGCTTTAGGTTCCATAATAGGCGCAAAAATGATAGCGATTTGATTTACATTTTCTGGAACTGATTTGGCAATTTCTTTCAACAATCCTTTGCCAACGAATACTTCATAGGGTTTATCAACCGCAACCATAATCGACTTCATTGCGACACCAACTTCGCTATTTGTTTTGCAACTGCGCTAGGAGTTAAACCACTGGTCTCCACTTTATAGGTTGAGACCTCACGGTAAATCGGGGCTCTTTGATCCATTAAATTCTTCAATGTACTGCGGACATTTCCGAGTAGTAGCGGACGAGATGTGTTTAAACCAACGCGATGGGCTGCATCAGCTAGCGATACATCAAGCCAGACCACGTTTTGGTTTTTAAGAGCTGCTTGGGTATTCGGATCTAGAACCGCACCACCACCTAGTGCCAATACACCGTCATGTTCCTCTAGGGCCTTTGCAACTGCGTCACGTTCGAGTTCACGAAAAGCTGGTTCACCAAGTTGCACGAAAATATCAGAAATCGTCATCCCAGCGGTTTTTTCTATATCGGAATCAGTGTCTCGAAAACTTACTTCCAAAATTCTGGCCAGATGTTTTCCAATGGTGCTTTTGCCCGCACCTGGAATGCCAATCAAAACAGCTTTGGGGCTCATTTAATTTGAAGATTTTCCAGGTATGACTTTAGGTTGCGACTGGTTTCAGCAACACTATCGCCACCAAATTTTTCAAGCATTGCATCCGCTATTACCAAGGCAACCATCGCTTCTGCAACCACACCTAATGCTGGTACTGCGCAGACATCGCTTCGTTGATTGAAAGCTTTTGCTTCTTCGCCGGTTGTGGTGTCGATTGTGCGTAGTGCCCGAGGTACTGTAGAAATTGGCTTCATACCTGCTCGAACACGCAAGGTCTCCCCAGTGGTCATGCCACCCTCAGTGCCACCAGACCTACCACTCGTTCTCTTGATTCCATCTGTAGTTGGAACTATCTCATCGTGAGCAAGTGATCCACGGGTTGCCGACAATTCAAATCCGTCGCCAACTTCAACACCTTTTACAGCCTGAATTCCCATTAGCGACGCGGCAAGTCTTGCGTCCAACCTTCTATCCCAATGTACGTGACTGCCAAGTCCAGGCGGAAGATTTTGAACTATAACTTCAACTACACCACCAAGAGTGTCGCCATCTTTGTGGGCGGTTTCAATCTCTTTTTGCATCAAGGTTGATATTTCAGGATAGAAACAACGAACAGGATCTTCATCGATTTTTTGCAAATCTGAAAATTCGGGTAAATTTGAATTCGGAGTGGAAACGCTGCCGATTCGAATCACATGGCTTAGGACTGTGATTTGGCCTACATCATTTAAAAACTTTTTTGCTACCGCACCAAGTGCAACACGAGCAGCAGTTTCTCGAGCACTAGCTCTTTCCAAAATTGGCCTGGCATCATCGAAACCATACTTCTGCATGCCCACCAAATCAGCATGACCTGGACGTGGGCGGGTAAGTGCAGCGGCTCGGGAAACGCCTTCAAGAGAGGATTGGTCAACAGGATCTGCGCTCATGACAGTTTCCCACTTTGGCCACTCGCTATTTGCAACAATTATTGAAATTGGTCCGCCCATAGTTGAACCGTGACGTACCCCACCGATTATTTTCACTTCATCGGCTTCAAATTTCATTCGAGCACCACGACCAAAACCCAAACGCCTGCGAGCTAAAGCCTCGCCAATTTCGTTTGTGGTTATGCCAACACCCGCCGGCATTCCTTCTACAACCGCGGTTAAAGCTTCACCGTGGGACTCACCTGCTGTAATCCATCGCAACACGAGCCCATTCTCCCACGCAAACAAGCACAAAAGCCCCATAAATGCTCACAGCGAAGGGAATTCTTGAAGTTTTTTTCGCAATTTTGAGCCAAAATCCGTGGCAGATTCCCAATATGTAACACACAGATATCCAAATCAAAGTGCTCTGAGCTGAACCCAATCCCAATGAAATCGCAGCGATTAATTTCACATCTCCCATCCCAATTGAGTTTCGAATCAATAATGAAGGCAACAGATGGAAGACAGTTATCGAAACGCCAGACAACAACACATCACCTCGAAAAGAGAGGACTTGAGAAAAAATAGAACACAACAATATGGCGAAGGTAAATCGATTAGGAATCAAATAAGTTTTAAGATCAT
>JBEBBT010000007.1:0-3088 GCA_041158245.1 Actinomycetota bacterium
CTCTTACATCTGCGGCTTGCCCTTTAACCGATGTAATTGAAGATCAAACCCGTGCAGCACTCGATGGTCATGTGAAGGATTTTCGAATCAATTGGGTGTGGATGCCACCTTGGGGTCCAGAGAAAATCACACAAGACGGGCGCGAAATGATGCGCGCGCTAGGTTTCAATATCTAGTCTTGTTTGATGCTAAGTGCCCATGATTTAGAGGTCCGTGTAGGAGCTCGAGTATTACTCTCTGGAGTGAATTTCAATATTAACTCAGGGGATAAAGTTGGTTTAGTTGGACGTAATGGTGCAGGCAAAACCACATTAACGAAAATTCTTGCGAGAGAGGCCCAACCTGCAAGTGGCTCTGTAACAGCCTCGGGTTCAGTGGGATACCTACCGCAGGATCCGCGAACTGGCGACCTATCTATTACTGCAATAAATCGAATTCTCTCGGCGAGAAACTTAGACCGCGTAATTGCGAAGATGCGGCAAGCAGAAATTGATATGACTTCAAGTGATGCCAATGTCTTTGATAAAGCTATGCGTCGTTATGCAAGCAGCGAAGCAGAATTCCAAGCAGCAGGCGGCTATGCCGCAGAATCAGAAGCTTCGGCAATCGCATCAAGTTTGGGACTGCCAGTTCACGTGTTACAACAAGAGTTAGAAACTCTTTCAGGAGGGCAAAGGCGCAGGATTGAGCTTGCCAGAATCTTGTTTAGCGGCCACGACACTTTACTTCTAGACGAACCAACAAATCACTTGGATGCAGACTCAATTATTTGGCTACGAAATTTCTTGCAGAATTATCCCGGTGGTGTGGTTGTTATTACCCACGATACAGATCTTTTGGATGCAACGGTCAATCGAATTTTTTATCTCGACGCAAATAGATGTGTCTTGGACGTTTATAACATGGGCTGGAAGCGATATTTGCAACAAAGAGAAGCGGATGAACGCCGTAGGAAACGGGAACGTGCTAACGCGGAAAAACAGGCGGATACGCTGATTTCTCAAGCTGAGAAAATGCGAGCCAAAGCCACAAAAGCCAAGGCTGCACAGTCAATGCTCAAACGGGCCGAGCGATTAACTAGCGGACTTGAAGCCGAGCGAGTTTCTGATCGGGTTGCAAAATTAAGATTTCCAACGCCTGCACCTTGTGGCAAAACTCCTTTGATGGCAACCGGCCTTTCTCGAACATATGGTTCGACTGAAATTTTTACAGATGTCGATCTTGCGATTGATAAAGGTTCTCGAGTAGTAATTCTTGGGCTAAATGGAGCTGGGAAAACCACGTTACTCAGAATTCTTGCTGGAGTTGATGCTCCTGATACCGGGGAACTGCAGCCAGGTCATGGTTTAAAAATCGGCTACTACGCCCAGGAGCACGAAACGCTAAATCCTGAAAAATCGGTTCTTGAAAATATGTTGAATTCTGGTGTTGATTTAACTGATCGTGAAGCCAGATCAGTCCTTGGTTCATTTCTTTTCACAGGTGATGATGTTTTGAAACCGGCTGGAGTGCTTTCAGGTGGAGAAAAAACTAGATTGGCATTGGCCACTTTGGTTGTTTCAGCTGCGAATGTTCTTCTGCTTGATGAACCCACAAACAACCTTGATCCTGCTTCTCGCCACGAGATACTGAGTGCATTACAAACATATGCTGGTGCGGTTGTTCTAGTATCGCATGATGAGGGAGCAGTTTTGGCTCTCAACCCTGAACGGGTGCTTTTGCTTCCTGATGGAGTTGAAGATCTTTGGAACGACTCCTACGCCGAATTAATCAGTCTCGCCTAGCTCTTAGGTAAATTCCGAATAGCAATCACATACACAGCGACTGCAAAGATTGCAATCAAAATCCATTGACCGACATATCCCAAATGCGGTCCTGCTGTCATTTGCGGTAACGGTAATGAAGCTAGCGAATTTATTTTCGGTGAAACTAACTCCAAATAAACCTTGTCATTTTTGTGAAGAACTGATGCCGGGGTGTTCGTTTGATTTGGAGGAAGATCTTCAGGATCTGTTTCAAAGTTTCTGATTAGACGTACTCTGGCTACTACAGAATCTAAATTGGCATGGAGGATATTTTTTGGCTGCTGACTCCAACCTAGAGCAAGTACCACATGGTTTTTGTCGCTCATTCGATAATCGACAAGAGCGATATAACCTGGAATGCCGTCGAGCGATTGTTTACGCCACCATGTGACATCTTTGATCGAGCCACTGGCTAAAGACACTTTTCTATATTCTTTGTCAATCATTTCATTGAGTTCGACTTCACTATCGATCGAAACTGGCGCACTCGCAATGGATTTTGATATTTGGGAGTTCAATTTCTCACGTTCGTGATGTCGATTCAATTGCCAGTTTGCAGCCACAATTGCCAGTGGAAATACCACTATGAGTGTGAGAGTTAATGCTGCAACTCTTTTGAAACGATTTGGCACTGCCAAAGATTAGTTGTTCTCCTACACTTGAGTGATGGCGCAAAAACCAACGGTTCATCGAATCACTAATGCTTCTGAAGGTATGAAGCAACAGCAGATGGATCGCAGTCGCAAATACATGTGGTCGATGAGTATTCGTATGGTTTGTTTTGTAGCCGCATTATTAACAGACGGCCCAATTCGATGGGTTTTGCTCGTCGGTTCACTTGTATTGCCTTGGGTAGCAGTGGTGCTTGCAAATGCTGGTCGCGAAAATAGACTCGAAAAAGGCGAACAAGCAGAAATCGCACGCCCCTACACACTTGAATAGCCATAAATGCCTGTTTACGGAGCGGTAACCACTAATTTACGCTCGTAAGCCGGAAGGGGCATTTTGAGCCGCGTAGTAGTTGTAACTGGTGGAAATCGAGGAATCGGACTCGCCATCGCCTCGAGTTTCATAGAACTTGGCGACAAAGTAGCGGTTCTTAGCCGCACTGGGCAGGCTCCTGATGGGGCAGTAGGCATCCAATGTGATGTTTCAGACACCCAATCTGTAGAAGCAGCATTCGACAAAGTTGAGACTGATCTCGGACCTGCCGAAGTGGTCATCGCTAACGCAGGAGTCACAAAAGACACTTTATTAATGCGAATGACTGACGAAGACATTGA
>JBEBBT010000008.1:0-5003 GCA_041158245.1 Actinomycetota bacterium
AGCCGCATTGCTTTGCGCGCGCTCGTCTTCATGGTGGGGGAAACGCAAATCGATTCCGCCAGTGTGAACATCCACATTAGAACCTAGGTGATGCAAACTCATTGCACTACATTCAACATGCCAGCCAGGAAAACCTTTACCCCAAGGCGAATCCCATACAAGTTCGCTTCGGGTGTCAGGTGCGATTTTCCAAAGCGCCCAGTCTGCATGGAAGTTTTTGTTTTCATCCACTGCACCTTCAAACCTGTGACCAGGTTTCAAGTTTTCTAAACGATTTCCACTCAATGATCCATACTCCGCAAACTTTTGGGCGGCGAAATAAACCGAACCATCTTTACCAACGTAGGCAAATCCTTTTTCCATTAATAACGAAATCAGTTTTTGCATCAATTCGATGGTTTCGCTTGCATGTGGATATACGTCAGAAGGAATAATGTTTAGCAAAGCTAAGTCTTTGTGAAAAATCTCTTCATAATATGCAGCAATTTCTAAGGCACTTTTACCTTCAAGGTTTGCTTGTTGCAAAAGTTTGTCTTCAGAATCGTTAAGCATGTGCCCAACGTCTGTAATGTTTTGAACAACATAAGTTTCGTAACCTGCCAGCTCCGCTGCCCGAACAATTAAATCAGTGAGAAGAAAGGTTCTCAGATTTCCAACATGAGCAGTGCGGTAAACAGTTGGACCACATGCATAGATCTTCAGAGTCTGGCCGTCTTGTGGCTGAATTTCAGTGACAGCCTTTTGGGCAGTGTCGTATAAATGAAGCACTAGGTCACTCTATGAGCAAAGTTTTCGCTAAAAGTTGGGCGGATTCGGTGCAAAATTGCCGGTTTGTGGGTAGCGTTTGCCATCTCGTCACCCTCAAATCTAGGAGCAACTGTGACCTACGTAATCGCCGCCGCTTGTGTGGATGTCAAAGACAAGGCTTGCATTGAAGAATGCCCAGTAGATTGCATTTACGAAGGTGACCGAATGCTCTACATCCATCCAGACGAGTGTGTGGATTGCGGTGCTTGTGAACCTGTATGTCCAGTTAACGCGATTTTCTACGAGGACGATCTGCCAACAGAGCAAAAGGACTACACCGCTGCCACAATTGAATTCTTCGAAGGAATTGGCTCACCAGGTGGCGCTGCCAAACTTGGACCTCAGCACAAAGACTCTTCGCTGGTCCGCGACCTTCCACCACAAGGCTAAGCGCAGTGGGAGTTTTTGCCCCACACTCTTTACCTGATTTTCCGTGGGATTCGCTAGCACCATTTAAAGCAAAAGCCAGCTCCCATCCGGATGGCTTGGTAGACCTTTCTATTGGCACTCCAGTAGATGATGTGCCGGAAGTTATTCAAGAAGCGCTCGCACAAAATTCAAACACTCCTGGCTATCCCACCACCATTGGCACAATTGAGTTTCGAACATCTGCGGTTAATTGGTTAAAACGAAAACTAGATGTTGAAATTGCGACCACCGAAAACGTAATTCCAACAATTGGCAGTAAAGAAATAGTTGCGTGGCTGCCGACTCTTTTAAATCTTGGATCAGAACACACAATCGCAATTCCGAAAGTGGCTTATCCAACCTACAAAGTAGGTGGAATAATTTCCGGTTGCCAGGTGGTCACTGCGGATAGGGTGGCAGAACTTGAAGCCGCTCGAGTTAATGCGCAAAAGAAAAATCAACCACTTGCATTGGTTTGGATTAACTCACCATCTAATCCAACGGGAAAAGTATTAACCGCAGATGAACTTCGCGAAATTGTAATTTGGGCGCAACAAAACGAAATTGTTGTTGCAAGTGATGAGTGTTATATAGAACTTGGTTGGACTACCAAACCAATTTCTATTTTACAAAAAGATGTAATTGGTGATTCAGCTAAAAATATCTTGGCAGTGCATTCCCTTTCCAAAAGATCGAACTTTGCAGGATATAGAGCTGGTGTTTTAGTCGGTGACGAAAATCTTGTTAAACAAATTCTTGAAGTTAGAAAGCACGCTGGAATGTTGACTCCGTTACCAGTGCAAGCTGCAGCGGCTGCCGCATTTGATAATGACGAGCATGTTCAAACTCAATATTCGATCTACAAAGCTCGCAGAGATTTATTAAAACCTGCGCTGGAATCCGCAGGCTTCAAAGTTGATTATTCTGATGCCGGCCTGTACCTCTGGGCAACCCGGGCAGAGGATTGCTGGGCAACGGTTGATTGGTTTGCACAGCACGGTGCGCTAGTCGCCCCAGGTGCTTTTTATGGTGAAGGTGGCAACCAGCACGTGCGGATAGCCCTGACCGCCACAGATGAGCGAATAAGCGCTCTAGTTTCCAGACTTCCTTAACGCAGAAGTAACTTAGAACACATAAATGAGCCTTGGGTGATACCTGAAATATGTCATGCCCAATACTCGTGGGTATCCTACGAGCGTGACGAGTTCAGTAGACAAAGTTAGCCTCACAGCAGGCGACAAGGAACTTTCTTTTAACGTAGTTCCTGCAACCATTGGCAATTCAGGTTTTGAAATTGGAAAACTTCTAAGCGAGACCGGCTTGGTCACTTTAGATTCAGGTTTTACCAACACCGCTTCTTGTTCATCTGCAATCACCTACATTGATGGCGATGAAGGAATCTTGCGCTACCGCGGATATCCAATCGAGCAACTAGCAGCAAACTCATCTTTTTACGAAGTTGCTTATCTTCTAATTTATGGCGACCTACCTTCAAAAGCTGATCTCGAAGCCTTCGAGCAAAACATCGCTCGTCACACAATGGTGCACGAAGATTTACGCCGATTTTTTGATGGCTTTCCATCAGACGCGCATCCAATGGCTGTGCTTTCTTCGGCAGTTAGCGCACTTTCAACTTTCTTCCAGGACTCTTTAGATCCTTTTGATGAAGAACAAGTTCACATCTCAACAATTCGTTTGCTAGCTAAATTGCCAACCTTGGCCGCATACGCCTACAAAAACAGCGCAGGACAACCATTCATGTATCCACGCAATGACTTGGACTTGATTGATAACTTCCTCTGGATGGTCTTTGGCGTCCCAACTCAAAAATTTGAACCAAGCCCTTTGATGAACAAAGTAATGAACTTACTTCTGATTTTGCATGCAGATCATGAACAAAATTGCTCTACTTCAACAGTGCGTTTAGTCGGTTCTTCACACGCAAATATGTTTGCATCCATTTCAGCCGGCATCAACGCGTTATTTGGCCCACTTCACGGTGGAGCAAATCAAGCGGTGCTTGAAATGCTCACTCAGATTCATAAATCTGGTGAAGGTGTGAACGAGTTCATTCGCAAGGTTAAAAACAAAGAAGATGGCGTTCGCCTCATGGGCTTTGGCCACCGCGTGTACAAAAACTACGACCCCCGTGCAGCGATCATTAAAAAAGCAGCGCACGAAGTTTTCAAAGAAATGAACGTCACTGATCCGCTATTCGACATTGCTATGCGACTTGAAGAGGCCGCTCTGAGCGATGAATACTTCATCTCTCGCAAGCTTTATCCAAACGTGGATTTCTACACTGGTTTGATTTATCGCGCGATGGGCTTCCCAGACCAAATGTTCACAGTGCTATTTGCACTTGGACGATTGCCAGGCTGGATTGCCCAGTGGCGTGAAATGATTGAAGATCCAAATACGAAAATCGGACGACCACGTCAGATTTACATTGGATCTCCAATGCGCGACTACATCCCACTAGAAAAGCGCTAGCTCAGAGTTTTAAGCAAAGCTTCCATTTCAGCTATTTCGGCTGATTGGCTTGCCACAATTTCTTCACCTAGCAGTTTAACCTCTGCAGTATTGTTGTTGGCAATGTCGGCAACCATTTCGATCGCACCTTTGTGGTGTTCAATCATGAGATTTAGCCAAAGAACATCGAAAGCATTCCCAGCCAATTCTTTGATTGCTGCGAATTGAGCATCATCCACAAATCCAGGCATATCCATAACGTGGTTCATATCTGGCATTCCAACTGATTCCAGCCAACTCTTCATCTGCGTGATCTCAGGACTTTGCGCACTTTTAATTCGAGTGGCTAAATCTGTCACTTCAGGATTGTCAGAGATCTGCAAAGCTAAGTCTGATAGTTGCACTGCTTGTTCATGGTGCGGAATCATCATTTGTGCAAAATGGACGGCATTGCCATCAAATTCACCGTTGCCCATTGCGGCATGACCTGCATCAGAAATTAGAGAGCAACCAGAAAGACTAAGTACTGCAATCAATGAAATGAGTAATTTTTTCATGATTGGATTTTTACATTAAATCTCAAACTCGGCGAGTTGTAAGCGTCATCGTTAGGTTAATTTACATCGATATGTACGTGATCTAGATGTCGAATCGTTGCATTCTTCGGATCACCGTAACTTGGCACAAACACTTGCCAACCTTTGAAAGATGAGGTGCGAGACCAAATTCGATCTTGATAAATCACATTTGCAATTCCAAGTCTCTCAGCATTAGCCACTGCCCAGTTTGCAAGAGTCCAGCCTTTAGCCACTTTATTTTTGTTTTTGTATGGCTTAAAAAAGAAATCGATGGCTTTTCCTTTGTAGTGCGCTGAATCTTTCATGTGGCCAGAATCCACTCCGCCAGGCGCAAATCCACCAAATGGAATGAATCCGAATCTTTGATCAACGTTATCCCACATAAATTGCGCCGCAGAAGTTAGGCCAATCATGTTCAAGTCTGTAGATGATTCACTTGTGTTTGGCCAAAGCGAACAACTAATGCTTTCAGCTGCCAAATCCTTTTCTGCAGAAATAACCTCATTCACGTAATTCTGAGTATCGGATATTGAAAGTTGCAAAACCGCATCTGTTGTTACGACTTTGCATGAGCCTGGAGTAGCAAGCCCAGAGATTGCAACCGAGTTTTTCCATGCAACGCCAGTAAGGACGGCAAATGTGAGAACCCCTATTGCAAATTTTGCTCGCTTAGTCATTGCTGTGCAGAGCTGCGTTTAGGCCGCCCCAATCTCCCTTTCGTGGAGTTGCTTCAAGTGC
>JBEBBT010000009.1:0-3050 GCA_041158245.1 Actinomycetota bacterium
ATGTGATTGAAAAACTTCAAGAGCAGTACCGGTTCTATGTCTGGAATCAAGAAACTGGACAAGTGCGATGGATGTGCGCTTGGGACAACCAAGTTGAAGATGTTGAAGGTTTGTTGGCTACTTTACGAAAAGTGCTTGAATCAGCTTCTTGACCATTCGTCAGGTAATTCACTTCCGTACCAATGTTCAATAAGTTTTCGGGCAACCGAAACTTTTGAAGGAATGCGAAGTTCGCCAGCTTTGCATGCAGCGGCGAGCTCTGCACGTGAATACCAGTATGCCTCAGCGATTTCATCACCATCAACTGTGATTTCGCTGTTCAATGTTGTAGCTACAAAAGCCAACATCAAACTAGCTGGAAATGGCCACGGTTGACTTCCCATGTAGGTCACCGAATCAATATTGATTCCAACTTCTTCCAAGGCTTCCCGAGATACTGCCGCTTCTAAAGTTTCACCAGGCTCGACAAATCCTGCGACATGGGAGAAATGAGTTGGTTGCCAAACGGTTTGTCTAGCCATCAAAATTTTGTCTTCAGGATTTGTGATTGCAACAATGATGGCTGGATCGGTTCTTGGGTAATGCTCGGTTCCATCATGCGGGCATTGACGAGTCCAACCCGAATTTGAAACAAAAGTTTGCGCACCACAGCGAGGGCAATGTGTATGAGTTTTATGCCAGTTGTTTAGCGCTACTGCACTAGTGGCAAGTCCCACTTCCAAATCACCAAGTTCAGGACCAATGATTCGAAGAGATTGCCAATCAAAACCATGTTTAGTTGCAATTTCTTCAACATTTCCACCAAGCGAAACCGCAAAGTGTTCGCCTTCGAAAAATCCGAGGTATGCGATTTCTTCTAGTTCCTTCGCTGCCACAAATCCCAAGCCAGCATTTGTAACTGCAATTTCTGGTCCGTTGACCAACATGACCTTGAGTTCATTTTTAAGAGCTTCACCTTGGGCTCGAGTTTCCCCTAAGCGTTCAGCCTTACTTCTGCCTAGGGCAAAGTCGGTAAGGATTTGGGGATTCACAAAGCTCTTCACGAGTCCGAGATTACCCTTGTAAGCAGGGATGAGCCTCTTCAGGCTTGCGTGGAAAGATGCCCCTATGACCGACAATCCACTTCTTGCAGGACTTGATGAAAATCAACGCCTAGCGGTGGAGGCTGTGCGTGGGCGAGTATCGATTATTGCCACGGCCGGATCAGGTAAAACCAGAGTCATCACAAACCGCATTGCACATGCGATTCAAACCAAAGCTCAGGATGCCGAAACTGGCTTAGCTTTGACCTTCACCAATAAAGCTGCGAGTGAGATTCGTGGACGTTTAGCTCGTTTAAAGATTCCACCAGTTGCGGCAGCAACTTTTCACGCTACTGCACTTCGTCAACTCTCGCATTTTTGGCCGCAAGTTGTAGGTGGACAGATGTGGAGTGTGATTTCAACGAAGTCATCTTTGATCGAACAAGCCGCAACTGATGCACGAATTAACTTGACTGACTTCACTCGCCGATCAGTTATTGGTGAAATTGAGTGGGCTAAGTCATCCGGTTTGGATGGCGAGAATTACTTAAAACTTGATCGAAAAGTCGACGACATTTCTGGGCAAATGATTGTAGATATCTGGGGCAGATACACCGACTTAACAAAGCGTAGGCAAGTGCTGGATTTTGAAGATATCTTGCAACTAAATCTGGGCATGCTGGCTAATTTTCCAGATATTTTGCAACAGGTACGAATGCGTTACACCTGGTTTACGGTCGATGAATTTCAGGACGTTACGCCATTGCAAAATTCGCTATTGCAACAGTGGGTAGGAAATCGAAATGAAATTTGCGTAGTTGGCGATCCTGCACAAACTATTTATACATTTGCCGGAGCGTCCGCTAACTACTTACAAGATTTCAAACGTAATCACCCAGAAACTTTGCAGATTGAATTGAATAGAACATACAGATGCCCTGAGAGCATTTGCATTGTCGCAAACAATCTAATGAATTTATCTCCGACTCCGAGTGCAATGGTGAGTGCGAACAGTGATAACGGTCAAGTTGAACTAAAGCATTATTCTGATGAAGAAGTAGAAGCGAACGAAATTGCGAATCAGATTTTGGCGCTTATTGATTCTGGTGTTGACCCGCGAGATATCGCAGTTTTATTGCGAATCAATTCGATGTCACAAGTTTTCGAAACTGCCTTCGAGTACTTGAATATCCCGTATTCAATGCGCGGTTTAACTAGATTTTTTGAACGACCTGAAGTCAAACAAATGTTGCTCGACCTAAGAGTTGGTTCATACATAAGCTCAGGAATAGATTTAGTAGAAGCGGTAAAGCAGGTTGCCACCTTGCATGGCTGGACCGAATTACCAAAGTACTCTTCAGAATCAGCTCGCAGTAAGTGGGAATCGCTCAGCGCACTAATCAATGTTGCGGTTGACCTAAAGACGCATAACCCAAGTGCAAGTTTTGAAGAATATTTTGCAGAAATTGCCCACCGCACAAATGAAAATTACGACCCACAAGCTGCGGCTGTAACCATCAGCACGATTCACACCGCTAAAGGTTTGGAGTGGGATCATGTATTTATTCCAAGTGTGGTTGAAGGAATACTCCCTTTTGATCCAAAGCGGGCGCCGGAAAATACTGAAGAAGAGCGCCGGCTTTTCTATGTGGCGATCACGCGCGCAAAACAAGCGGTTCACATTTCGACTTCTAAAACCCGACTTGGGTACGAAAATGCGCCATCGCGTTTTCTAAGTTCTGTTAGTTCAACAGCAGAGGCGTTTTTAGCGCCAATTCTGCAAGGAAAAGTTTCGCAGCCAGCGAATCGAAAAGAATACAAAGTCGAAAAGTGTCGCATTTGCGATGCTGGCATCAACCAAATTCGCGAACTTGCACTAAAGATTTGCAGTCAGTGTGAAAAGAAACAGCCGAAGACAAAGTTCAGTGAATCGGTTAAAACTGGTTTGAAATCATGGCGAGAAGATTATGCAAAGCAAGTTGAAATGCTTCCTTGGCTGTTGCTAAGTGATTTAGCTATCGATGCACT
>JBEBBT010000010.1:0-5151 GCA_041158245.1 Actinomycetota bacterium
CCGATATCGATAAGGCGCTCGATGCAGCGCATAAAGCTGCACCGGCCTGGGGGAAGACCTCAGCAACAGCTCGAGCAATCATTCTCAACAAAATTGCTGATCGCATGGAAGAAAACCTTGAAGCGATTGCAGTTGCCGAGACATGGGATAACGGAAAGCCGATTCGCGAAACTCTTAATGCGGATATTCCTTTAGCAATTGATCACTTCCGTTACTTCGCTGGTGCAATACGTGCACAAGAAGGTTCATTGAGCCAGCTTGATGAAGACACTGTTGCCTATCACTTCCATGAGCCACTCGGTGTAGTCGGTCAAATCATCCCTTGGAACTTCCCAATCTTGATGGCTGTCTGGAAGCTAGCGCCAGCACTTGCTGCAGGTAACTGCGTAGTGCTCAAGCCAGCAGAGCAGACACCAGCATCAATCATGTTCTTGATGGAACTCATCGCTGATCTCTTGCCAGCAGGTGTAGTTAACATCGTTAACGGCTTTGGTGTTGAAGCAGGTAAGCCACTTGCATCATCTCCACGTATTGCAAAGATTGCATTTACCGGCGAGACATCAACAGGTCGCTTGATCATGCAGTACGCATCAGAGAACATCATTCCAGTCACGCTCGAGCTCGGTGGAAAGTCACCAAACATCTTCTTCGCAGATGTGGCCGCTGAGAATGATGCTTTCTATGACAAGGCGCTCGAAGGCTTCACACTCTTTGCACTCAACCAAGGTGAAGTTTGTACCTGTCCTTCACGTGGTTTGATTGATAAGAAGATCTACGACAAGTTCTTGGGAGACGTCACAAAGCGCACCCAAGCGATTATTCAAGGCCATCCACTAGATGTTGCAACCATGATTGGTGCCCAGGCATCTAATGATCAATTAGAGAAGATCCTTTCCTATATTGATATCGGAAAGAAAGAAGGCGCTAAATTGATTACCGGTGGTGAGCGCGCAGATCTCGGCGGCGAACTATCTGGTGGTTTCTATGTAACGCCAACTATCTTTGAAGGCAATAACAAGATGCGTATCTTCCAGGAAGAAATCTTTGGACCTGTCGTATCGGTAACTTCATTCGATGGTTATGACAATGCGATTGAGATTGCAAACGACACTCTCTATGGCCTTGGCGCAGGAGTTTGGTCACGCGATACAAATACTGCTTATCGCGCAGGACGTGCAATCCAAGCTGGTCGCGTTTGGACTAACTGCTATCACGCCTATCCAGCTGGTGCTGCTTTCGGTGGATACAAGTCATCTGGTATCGGTCGCGAGACCCACAAGATGATGCTTGATCACTACCAGCAGACCAAGAACCTGTTGGTCTCATACAACCCAAATAAGTTGGGATTCTTCTAAATCTGAGGAAAGATTGCGGCAGGTGGAAACGCCTGCCGCAATCTTTATTGGAGGCGATATGAAACGTGTGTTGATTACACCAGAAGCAAATGCAATGCTGGCAATGCTTCAAGAAAAGCATGGGAGATTGATGTTTCATCAATCTGGTGGTTGCTGTGACGGTTCTGCTCCAATGTGTTATCCACGAAATGAATTTCGTGTTGGGCAAAATGATGTTTTCCTGGGCTGGGTTGGCGAAGAACCTAATTCCACACCGTTCTATATTTCAGGTCCACAATTTGAATATTGGAAGCACACCGAATTAACACTCGACATCGTTCCAGGTCGCGGCAGTGGTTTTTCCGTTGAAGCTCCTGAAGGTTTTCGCTTCTTGATTCGCTCTCGCGTTTTTACAGACGACGAGTGGAACTTTTTAAAAGACGAGCAAGTCCTTACTGGTTCGCAACACGAATAATTTCACGATACCGATGTGCACTAGCTTTTGGCGTGCGCTTCAAGGTGTCGTAATCAACGTGCACTAAACCGAAGCGCTTTTCATAACCAAAAGTCCACTCGAAGTTATCCATAAAGCTCCAGGCGAAATAGCCTTTTACTGGAACTCCTTCTGAAATCGCTTTTCGCATTTGCTCCAAATGAAGCTCTAGGTATTCAATTCGATCAACATCATTGATTGAACCGTCTGCCTGTACAACATCATCCCATGCTGATCCATTTTCGGTGATGAAAATTTCTTTTGGTGAATAATCATTTTTTATCCGTACCAACAAATCTTTGAATGCCGGAGCACAAATTTCCCAGCCCATTCCGGTGTATTTTGAATCGGCAGGATCTATCCCTTTGATTTTCAAGAATTCGCCATCAGGGTCATCTGCAATTACTGAGCGCAAGTAAAAGTTAACCCCAAGAAAATCAGTTGGAGTCGAAATTACTTCCATGTCGTCGTCGAGAATTGGTGGCGTAATTCCAAAAATTTCCACAATGTCTTTGGGGTAACCCTTGCCATAAACCGGATCCATAAACCATCGAATGTCATATCCATCTTGGCGTGCAGCGGCTGCAATATCTTCTGGAGACTGGGTGGCTGGCACGCAAGGCGTTAATCCTGGAGCGATGCCAACCTTTGCCTCGGGCAGCAATTTATTAATGACTCGCACTGCCCTTCCATGTGCAAGTAAAACGTGATGGGCCGCAGTAACAGCGGAGTTCAAATCTTGAACGCCTGGCGCAAACCAGCCCTTTAAAAACCCAAACCAACAAATGCAGTGGGGCTCATTGATTGTGATCCAGTTCTTTACGCGATCACCTAGATTTGCAACCAATACTTCGGTGTAATACGCAAACCAATCAGCAGCCTCGCGATTAAGCCAGCCACCTTTTTCTTGGAGAGCTTGGGGTAAATCCCAGTGGTAAATTGTTAAAAAAGGTTCAATTCCCTTAGCGAGTAACTCATCCACAAGATTGCTATAAAAAGCTATACCTGCCGGATTAACTTCACCAATTCCATTTGGCAAAACCCGAGACCAGGAAACCGAAAAACGGTAAGCATTTACGCCGATCCAATCCATGATTTCAACGTCTTCTTTATACCGGTGATAGTGGTCGCATGCGACAAGTCCGTTATCGCCGTTTCGAATGTTGCCTGGCACTTCGCAGAATTTGTCCCAAATTGAAGGCGCCCTGCCATCTTCATTTGCAGCACCCTCAATTTGAAATGCTGCAGTTGCAACTCCCCACTTGAAATCAGACATTCTCACCTTCTGGTTTCCATTTGATACGACCGAGCGCAATTACGCCAATTACCAAAACTACTTGCAAAGTAATCATTAAAGGTGATGTCATTTCTGCCATCAATTTTTCACCAATATCTGTATGAGAGAACGCATCTGCACCCATGACGTAACTGGTGTAGGTAAAACATCTTCCAATTCCAAATGCAACTACGAGCGGGAAAATTCTGATCTGCGGAATTAATCCAGCCGCAACAAAAAGTTGCGAAGAAGACAATGGCGACCAAAGAAATAAGATAAACAGCCCCCACATTGTCTTACTTCGTTTTTCAAGTTTGGTTCCAAGATTCTCCATGTTGGTCACATAATTCTTGGGCAGGCGGTTTCGAATGCGCCGAAAGAAATGCGCCATAAGCCAGTGAGCAACCGAAGCTGCAATCACGGCTAAAACAATCAATGGCGCCGGCTCTAGATTGAAACCAAGGGTCAGATAGACCAAAACAAGCCATGTTGGCGGGCCAAACGCGGGCAGACAGTTTTCAGCGAAAATGACCAGAAACGCTAAAAAGTAGTCCAACACGACATTAGCCTAAACAAAAAGGCCCACGGACCAACATTGCCACTTACACTCACTTAAGGATGTTCGCTTTGTCGTCCTAGATCTAAAGGGACGAAATGCGCACCAAAACTTTATTCTCATTTTTAACCACCACTGCAATGGTTCTTTTGACCAGCGCTCTGATCAATCCAGCTTCGGCCACTTCATATTCCTGCAATAACTTTTCTAGTCAACTATGTGCACCAATATCAACAGTCACTGTGAGTCTGGATTCTAAGAAACCATTAACTACTAATTCCACAACCACATTTGTGAGTACCAAAGTCTCAAAACTTAATTTCACAATTAATGCAGGATCAGATAACGCATCTAAAACTGCGACCCTGCAATTCTTCGACATTAGTGCAGGATTGAAATTTATTGTTAGGTCAAATAGCGATAGTGCTTGTGCGCCGGGAAATACAATCCAAAAAGAATGCCAAATAACTCTCGGGGCGGAAGGCAAGAAAAGCTTCTACGTGACTTTGCTTGACGCAGAGCCAGGAATGCACTTTCAATATAAATACGTCGGCCCTGAAGCATGGACCTCGGCAACTAAATCAATGACTTTTTCTGCAGACGGCAAAATTCCAGTCACTTCCGAAGCCTGCGCTTCAAATGCAACTCAAATCTGCGGGCCAGTAACCAACTTGAGTTTTAGTGCTGGCTCAAAAAAGATCAAGATTTCAAAACCTGACAAATCAGGTAATTTCAAAGCCAACATCTCTGCGGCATCCGATTTGCTGAAATTCAATTACAAATCAAGTTCAGACTATGCGTTTAAATATCTATACGTGGATTTTTACAATCTCACATCTGGGTTAAGCATTTTGATTGATACGAGTTCGAACACACTTGGAGCTGGTTGCGATCGGAACGTTGCCCCTGCCCGTGGGTGCTACATTCAGTTGAGTTCAAAAGGAAGCGCAAGTTTCATCATCACATTAAATGGTGGCGCGATTGGCAAGACTTTCAATTTCAAACTCAATGGAGCTGGCTACACCTCTAAATATGTGGTTGTTTCAATGGTGAAGAAAATTAAATAACTTCTAGCACTCAATCACATTCACGGCTAAACCGCCGCGAGAAGTTTCTTTGTATTTGATTTTCATATCCGCACCGGTTTCCCGCATTGTCTTAATGACGTTGTCGAGCGAGACAATGTGACTTCCGTCGCCGCGTACTGCCATTCGAGCCGCATTAATCGCTTTAACCGCAGCAATTGCATTTCTTTCGATACATGGAATCTGCACTAGGCCACCCACTGGGTCGCAGGTGAGGCCGAGGTTGTGTTCCATGCCAATTTCAGCAGCGTTTTCAACTTGCTCGACAGTCGCTCCCATGACTTCAGCTAAGCCAGCGGCAGCCATTGAGCAAGCCACACCAACTTCACCCTGGCAACCCACTTCTGCCCCAGAGATGGATGCTGTTTCTTTGTAGACAACGCCGATTGCGCCAGCGGTTAAAAGAA
>JBEBBT010000011.1:0-5686 GCA_041158245.1 Actinomycetota bacterium
CTTGGGCGAAAACATGGCGTCGAATCCACGCATGCATGGCGATTGCCGCCGCTGCACCAGCGTTGATTGACCGGGTAGAGCCAAATTGTGCAATAGAAAGGCAAGAAGTTACTAATTCACCGGCCTCTTTCGAGAGTCCACGGCCTTCTTGTCCAAAAAGAAGTACACATTCACGCGGCAAATCAAAAGTTTCGATTGGAACCGAGCCAGGCAAATTGTCTATCCCAATTACTTCAAGATTGTTCGATTTTGCCCACTTTGCAAAAGTTTCAATGTCTTCGTGATGTGTAACGTGCTGGTATCGATCTGTGACCATTGCACCTCGCCGATTCCAGCGGCGCTTTCCAATAATGTGAACTTCTTTTGCCATAAATGCATTTGCGGATCTGACGATTGATCCAATATTCATATCGTGTTCAAGATTCTCGATTGCCACATGGAACGAATGTCGCTTTGAATCAAGATCGGCGATGATTGCATCCATTTTCCAGTAACGGTATTCATCGATGACGTTTCGTTTATCGCCATCTCGCAGCAAATCTGGGTCGAAATGAGCTTCAGTTGGCAGCGTGCCTTGCCATGGTCCAACGCCAATAATGTGATCACTCTCATCATGCTGATTTAGGTGCTCATCTGCGGAACTCATAAGCACAGCCTAGGCTTTGCAAATGCACTTAATCGCAGCCGCACTTGACGAACCACTGCAAGATTTTTTAAACACATCTGGACCGTTTTTGTTTTATCTAGTTGTTTGGGGTCTAGTTTTTGCAGGCACTGGACTTTTAGTTGGCGTTTTTGTGCCGTTTGTGACAGGTGATTCACTGCTTTTTGCCGCTGGATTAATTGCTGCAACCACCGACAACATCAATATCGTGATCTTGGCAGTTGGAGTTGGAATCTCAGCCTTCTTGGGCGACCAAGTTGGATTTGTACTCGGTCGGCATTACGGGCGGCCATACCTAGACAATCGCAAAAGCCCAAGCATTAAAAAATGGGTTAAGCGAACCGAAGATTTTTATGAAAAATGGGGATGGAGTGCTGTAGTTGTAGCGCGTTTCATGCCATGGATGCGTTCACTAATTCCACCAATCGCAGGTATCGGTCGCATGAACTACTACAAGTTCTTATCTGCAAATTTTGTTGGAGCTTTGGTATGGGGAACTGGCATGTCATTTGTTGGTTACCTTGCAGCCCAAAATGAATCAATCAAATCTGTCGCATACTTGATTGGTTTTGGCTTTATCACTGCTTCAATTGTGGTTGGTTATAGAACTTGGAAAAAAGATCGGGCAGCACAATGAATTTAATTGCACTTCTACCAGACTGGCTTAGCGCTGAAGGATTGTTTGACGTACTAGGCCCATGGGCTTTAATCGGATTTACAGTTGTGATTTTCTTGGAATGCGCAATATTCGTTGGAATGTTTTTCCCAGGAGACTCGCTTTTGTTTCTAACTGGATTGCTAGTGGCAACGGGTCAAATGTCAGAACCCCTTTGGTTAGTAATTGCAATTCTTTATCTTGCAGCAGTCGCTGGAAATATTGTTGGTTATCAACTGGGATACGCAATTGGACCAAAATTATTCAACCGTCCGGACTCAAAAATTCTGAGACCGGTATACATTGAAAAGACTGAAGAGTTTTTTGCAAAGCATGGAACTCGTGCAATTATTTTGGCTCGCTTTGTGCCAATCGTTCGCACGTTAATTACTGCAATGGCTGGAATCGGACGAATGAATCGCAAGACTTTCATTGTTTATTCAGCAATTGGTGCCGTTCCTTGGGTGATTGGAATTACCTTGCTTGGTGCAGCCCTGGGTGAAAATGATTTTGTTCGAGCAAATCTAGAGGCAATTTTGCTGAGTTTTGTTGTACTTAGTGCAATTCCAATTGCAGTGGAAGTGGTTCGGCACCGCAAAAATTCAAACTAGGTTTACAAACCTAATTCTGGCAATGTGTAAGCCGCAAGATACTTGAATCCTGCTTCTTCAATTTTGGCGCCAGCACCACGATCAACAATTACCGCAACTCCAACCACGATTGCACCTTCAGCTTCTAGCGCCTCAACTGCGGTTAAAACCGATCCACCAGTTGTTGATGTGTCTTCAACTGCAAGAACTTTGCGGCCTTTGACATCTGGTCCTTCGATACGGCGCTGAAGTCCATGCGCTTTTTCGCTTTTGCGAACCACAAACGCATCTAACTTGCGACCACGACGACTTGCAGCATGCAACATTGCAGTTGCTACTGGATCTGCGCCAAGTGTTAGCCCGCCAACTGCGTCGAAATCTAAATCCGCACAAAGATCGAGCATCACATCGCCGACTAATGGCGCTGCGACTGAATCCAAAGTTACGCGACGAAGGTCAACGTAGTAATCAGCTTCTTTGCCACTCGACAAGATAACTTTGCCGTGAACAACAGCCTTATTGATAATTTCTTCGCGGAGAGCGCTTTTTGAATCAGTCATACTCCAAGCCTACTCAAAGACCAACTTCTAAAGTGTGTCTGTGGCCACCATCATTCTGACATCCCAATTGCATCCAGTTTCATGGGCGCAATGCATTCACTTGGAATTGGATTCAGTTGAACATATTCAAGTAGCCCAAATCTGTAAAGCAATCTCAAAAGATGAAAAGGGACCAATTCATTTTGTGGCATTCCCAGGCGTCGCAAAGCATTTGCCCGCATTGCAGGTATTTCTTAGAACAAACCATCTAGATATCCGCTCGTATGTTTGCGTGAATGAATTGCCTGAAGGTCACTTGGGTGAATGGCCCGATGCGCCTGTCAGCTACATAGATTTTTCCAGTAACCAAGCGAATTTAAATTTGGCCAGATTAAGAAACTGGAACTTAGTCGCTACAACGGAAGCTGAACTTCAATCAGAAATTATTTCTTGCGTTGCACTTTACGAATAATTGACCGCGGCACAATTTTCATTAGCAATACCAAGAACTTATAGCGAAGACTCGGAATCGAAATTACTTTTCCGCTCTTGTGATCTTTCCAACCAGTGCGCACTACATAGTCTGCGTTTAACCACATCCAATTAGCTACTTCGGATTTGTCGTAATTTGCGCGCGCATGAAACTCCGTGTGGGTAAATCCTGGACATAGCGCTGAAACATTGACGCCATATTTATTCACTTCTGCAGCAAGTGACTCGGCAAAATTTGTTGCCCAAGCTTTCGCGGCTGAATATGTTCCACCTGCCATAAAAGATGCAACTGAAGAAACAATCACGATGTCACCACTGCCATTTTTGCGCATCTGAGCAGCTGCAGCATGAGAAAGTCGAAGGACTGCTGTTACAAGAACATCAAGCATTGCTTCTTCTTGCGCGTAACTTCCATTCGAAATACTTTGATTAACGCTAAAGCCTGCGTTGTTGATTAAAACTTCGATGCGCTTTTCTGGCTGACTGATTCGCGCAGCCACTTCTTCTAATGATTTCTTCTTGGAAAGATCAGCAACTAAAACTTCACACTTAATTCCGTATTGTGACTTGAGTTCCTTCGCAACATTTTTAAGTCGGGATTCGTCACGAGCTACTAAAACCAGATTGTGCTTTTCGCTTGCAAGGAGTTTGGCGAACTCAAATCCGATGCCAGCGGTTGCTCCAGTTACTAGTGCCCACTTTGAACTCATTAGTTTCGCTTTCGTTGAGGTCGCCAAACTACTACCGCTGTCGAGGAAACTTGGCGAGTTACCTCATCAAGTCTTTGCCGAAGTCGCAGATTTTCTTCTTCAAGTTGCATAATTCTTTGAATGCCAGCGAGGTTTACCCCATCGGCGGTTAATTGTGAAATTTCTTTCAATCGTGCAATGTCGCGAAGGGAATAAAGTCGAGTTCTTCCATCAGTTCTACCTGGGCTAACTAAACCTAAACGATCGTATTGACGAAGTGTTTGTGGATGTAGATTCGCAATCTGTGATGCCACGGTAATTCCATAAACCGCAGCATCTACGTCGATGTCTGGGAATCCAAATTCTCTACCAGCCATCACTCACCATCCGGGTTTATTCGGGGCGCGCTTGCAGCTTTTGCAAGCAACTCTTCACGCGGATCGTCTTGTTCAGTTTCTTTTGCAAAGTTTTCTAACGCAGCTTTTGCTTGCTTTGAAAGTTTGGTCGGAATTGCAAGTTCAACGGTTACAAGTAAGTCGCCTTGTTTACCTTTGCTATTTGTTACGCCTCGACCTTTGATACGAAAAATTTTTCCTGAAGTTGTGCCAGCAGGAATTTTCAAAGTCACATTTCCACCTGTTGCAACTGGCACCGAAATCTGTGCGCCAAAAGTTGCTTCGGTGAAAGTGATCGGAACTGTGACAGTTAGGTTGTCATCTTTTCGCCCAAAGACTGGATGATTCGTTACCGAAATCCGAACAATTAAATCACCAGCAGGCCCACCGTTTGGTCCAGCTGCTCCGCGACCCGACAAACGAATTGCAGCTCCATCCTTAACACCACGTGGAATTTTGATTTGAACTGTTTTCGTGTCTCGGACAATTCCAGTTGCGTGGCATGACCGGCATGGTTTTTCAATCTTTTGTCCGGTTCCTTGGCAAGCACTGCACGCTTGCGGAATTCCAAAGCCTCCGACATTGCGAGCAACCTGTCCGCTTCCACGACAGGTACTGCAAGTGGACACTTTCGATCCAGCTTCTGCACGCGAGCCCTTACAACTTGAACAAACCACATCTCCAGTGATTCGAAGTGGTGTTGTTACACCTTGTAATGCATCAGCAAAAGAAATTGTTACGCGTGTTTCTAAATCATTTCCACGGCGTGCACGGTTTCGACCACCACCGCCAAACATTCCACCCATGTCGCCGAAGATGTCTTCAAAATTGAAGTTGGCGCTTTGGTATTGGCCGCCACCACTTGGGCCAGCACCTCGGAATGCTCCGCTTGCTACTGCATCGCGAAATTCGTCATACTCTTTTCGCGAAGAGTCATTTCCAATTACATCGTACGCTTCAGAAACTTCTTTGAAGCGACTTTCAGCCTTAGCGTTGTCTGGATTTGCATCAGGGTGAAATTCCTTCGCAAGCTTGCGATAAGTTTTCTTGATTTCATCTTGTGATGCAGTTTTGCTCACACCTAAAACTTTATAGAAATCTTTTTCTGCCCAGTCTGGATTCATATTCACCCCTTTCGCAAATAGAAATCGTTTTGGAAATTAAACAGGTCGAACTATGTCTTCCACCGCAACGCGTGCAGGTCGCAATACTCGTCCTGAAAAACGGAAACCAGCTTGATAAACAGCAGTTACGACTGTCACAACATCGCCATTGTCATCGGAGGTTTGATGAGTGACTGCTTCATGAATTTCTGGATCGAAGTCTTCGCCAACTGAGCCGAAAGTTTCGAGACCATACTTTTTCATGACGCCATCAACAGAATCGCTGACACTTTTGAAGGCTCCAGTTAATTCGCCATGTTCATTCGCGCGGGCGAAATCGTCTAGCACTGGTAAGAATGCATTCAAAACATCTGCAATCGCTGTTTCGCGAGCTAAAGAACGATCTCGTTCTACACGCTTTCGGTAGTTTGCGTATTCAGCTTGCAATCTTTGGATGTCACCGGTCAGTTCGGCTAATTTATCTGCAACTTCTTTCTCAACTGCATCTTCTACGGCGTTGGCCGCATCGAGGTTTTCCTCGAAGCCAGCCATACCGTTT
>JBEBBT010000012.1:0-3265 GCA_041158245.1 Actinomycetota bacterium
CAGCCGTTCTTGCCAATCATGGTTTTCGCAATCTTGTTTGGTCTATCGATGGACTACCAGGTCTTCTTGGTGAGCGCGATGCAAGAGAAGTGGAATGAAACCGGTGACAATGAACAAGCAGTTCGACGCGGAATGGGTATCTCTGGACGAGTGGTTGCAGTAGCAGCATCAATCATGTTCAGCGTTTTCGCAGCGTTCATCTTGGGCAACGATCCGACAATTAAATTGTTTGGCATTGCCCTTTCAACTGCAGTTCTGTTCGACGCATTCATTGTGCGTTTGATCATCGTGCCGTCGTTGATGTTCACCTTCAACAAGGCGAACTGGTGGCTACCGAAGTTCTTGGATAAAGCACTTCCAAAGGTCTCAGCCCACTAATAACTAACACAAAAGCCCCAGTCGAATGACTGGGGCTTTTCTATGTGTGGCGGGTGATGGATTTGAACCATCGAAGGCTACGCCGACGGATTTACAGTCCGCTCCCATTGGCCGCTCGGGCAACCCGCCGTGTTCGCCAACCCAAACGACGAAGGATGGATTGGCCAACTGGCTACGCTTTTCAGCGCAACAGGGCGGGACAATACACGCTCAATCAGTGCCCACCTAAACCGCTCAGGCGAGCGAAAAACACACCTAAACTTCGCTGACCAAATCCCGGGGAGGGGATCATGCGTAAGAGTTACTTAACTTCAATCGTTGCTGGAATTTCACTGACTTTCTTGGCAGCAACCTTGTCCATGCCGGCTCAGGCACAGAACGTTGTGATGCCACCGAACTGGGAAGTTTTCCCACACTGTCAGGACACCCAAGATGTCGTGATGTGTGTTCAAGCCTTTGAAGTTGATGACAATTCTGATGGCATATTCGAAGATGCGTTAACTGATGAAGACCTTTCTGTAAACGCATACCTCTTTGACAATAAAGCAAATAATGTCGCAAGCCTCGCTGCTTATTTTTACAGTAATGGCTACCAAGACTTGTCTCCACGACTACCAGTTGGTTCACAAATTAATCTTGAAATTAACACACGGGATTGGAAACCAAACCCACAAGCTTTCACAGCTGCAAAACTTGATGCGTTTCGCGTTGAACAAGTAGAAGGTGAATGGATCACTTACGCAACCATCACCACAAAATCATTCTCTGTAAAACGCGCCGCAGATCAAGGTGGCGGTGTAATGACTCAAGCGTCACAAGCCGGCGTCATCCTCTGGGGCAATGAATACCGCGATGCATACGACGTAATTTTTGATGGAATGTGGACTTCTTCAAATGCGTCAATCACCAACTCACCTTGGTATGACTCTGAAGCAATGACTTGGACTATTGAAACTTCAGGCACACCAGTTGATAGTGAGGGCGATTCAAATGTCGCCTACTTCAACGCGTTCTTCCCTGATTCTGCAATCATCTCTGCCTACGGTGCAGATCCAGTTGCAATGGCCGGCATTTTTAAAGTGCTTCGCAAAGATGGAACCGAAACAGTTGAACAAGAAGTAGTTATTACTCGAGTTGAAGAACCAACTGCAGGTATTTTGATTGAAATTCCTGCATATGGATTTAGCTCAAACGAAGTTTTTGCGCCGCTATCTGGAGTAGGAAAAGTATTTGCGCCATTCGCCGGTAAGAAGTACCGCTCCCCTAAGCATGTGATCAAGCCAAAAACTAAATTGATTTCAGCACCTGCGCTACGATCAGTAACTAAATCAGGCAGTAAAGCAGTTCTAACAGGAACTAAAGTCGGTGCTGCAAAGTCCTACCAAGGTGTCTGCATCAAAGGTTCAAAAGTTAAGTACGGAACTGCAAACAAACCAAGAGTTACTGTCGACAATCTGACTAAAGGTAATTGGAACTGCCGTATTCGCGGAGTGAAGAAAATCGGCGGCAAGTGGTCAAACCAAATTAAAGTGAGAATCTCTTAAGGAAAAGTAATGAAAAAACTAATTTCAACGATTTCGATCACGGCACTTTTAGTTTCGATTGTCGTATTAGCCCCAAGCTCTAAGGCAGCAAATTCGCCAGAAGTTGTTTGGGCTAGTAGCGCTACCGCAACTACCCACTACACCGGTTACGAACCAAGTTTTGCGGCTGGCGCGCCTGATGCAACTAGATGCGGCGATTACAGCGGACAGGCTTGGACTTATGGAAATCCAAAAGTTGATAGCGAGTTGGAAGTTGTTTTCGATGAACCCGTCGACGCTACCGCTATCAGAATCTACTTTTCAAATGATTTCATTGACCTGTTTTCTATTGAATTAGCCACTGAAGGTCAAGATTATTTCCCATTCACATCATTAAACGGAATTGATGGGATGGGAACGCCTTTAACATGTCAAGATAATGCAGACAGCGTGTATCCGAATAACATCCTTTCTGAAACACCAATCAATCTTGGAAATGACAAAATCGAAAAAGTGAAGTTTATTTTCCAGACAGCAAATGGCTGGCCAGAAATTGATGCAATTGGTTTAGTTAAAGACATCTACACAAAGCCAGCTTTCACGTCAAAGCCAATTGTTTATGGCAAGGCAAAAGTTGGTAAGGAACTTGACTGGGGATTTGAGACTAGTGGAAATCCTTTTCCGAGCTATACAGGTCAATGGTTTTCATGCACCAAACCTGGTTCGAAGTTTGTCACCAAGAAACCTGCAGACTGCACAGCAATCCCTGGCGCAAAATTTGAAGAACTGAAACTGAAAACAAATCACAAAGGGAAATTTATTCGTGTTCGCATAACACTGGAAAATTCTCTTGGAAGCAAAACTCTTTTCAGTAAAACTACAGCGAAGGTTTCGTAACTCGAATATGGCGGTTTAGGGCCGCTGTCTCGAGTGGAGAATTTGGTCCGAGAATAAATCGGATCGTCTCCATGATGAAAGTTGCAAGTGGAAGCGCAACATTCTTTGGCAGCGCACTAACCCCTATGGCGTTTTGCTGCTCTTCAGTTAGTAAGTGATAAGCCGCTGAAAACATAATTGAGTAAACCAGTTTCGTCATGCCGGTAAATGTTGGCGGATTTTGAATGAAGTTAATTACGCGCTTTGTTTTGTCATCTACTCGAAGCTCTGATTGGTAGTTAGCCAAAGTTTGTTTTAGTTCTTCATAGTTTGCAGGCGTATTCACAACTCCAAGTGGTGTGACCGCATGCGCCCATTGACTTACGTATTCATCTGGGCTGATTTCTTTCACTCCATACTGTTGATGCGCCGCGAGAAATGAATCTGTGAAAGCCACATGAACCCACAGCAACAGGTCTGAGTCAGAG
>JBEBBT010000013.1:0-5046 GCA_041158245.1 Actinomycetota bacterium
TAAAAGTATTGCTTTTTGCTGAGGTATTTGTACTGAACATTATTCCATTAGCGCCTTGCCAGAATAGGTAAATTTTCCCGTTATCCAAGATGCCGACGTTTGTTGAATTTGTGCAGATTGAGTCACCGATTGTGATCGGCTCAGACCAATCTGCATTCTTTCGTTTTATAGATACGAAAATTGTAGAAACTTCTCCATCGCAAACAGCCCACACCGAAACATCAGTTTTCCCATTGGTTTCTGCATTGTAACCATAAGCGTCTGAGTAATCGCCAGTTATCTCTTGGCCAAATGCTGGTATTGATTGAAAGACTAATAGAAGCGAACAAATTACGGTGATTATTTTCTTGCGCATATATTTCCTTTCCGGAAAATTGTTTAAAGCCTTAGTTTTCATTTAACGATTTCGACGTTTAGTCCAACAGGAGCCGGCCACTGATTTGGATCAAAAGGCTGAGGCAAAACAGGTGCCGAACAGATCATCAATTTTGGAGAATAATCGCATCCTGAATCCCAAGGTGAAACACCATAGCCATTTGGATGTGCCAAAATCTCGTCAGGCTGCGACCACTTATTCTTATTGAGTTTTCGCAGCTGGATGATGTATTTTCCATTTGTTTCAGATTCGGAAACCATGGTGAATTTTCCATTTAAAATAGTAAATGCAAACATGCGGTGAGTTCCCGCGGTACCGACTTTTTTCGCCTTATTTAGCTTTCCTACTTCACCAAAATACACGTCTGGTTGGGCGAGATCATCTTCAGAACTATTCTTATTGAAAGCGGTGTAAAACTTTTCTCCAACATTAACCAAAGTTGGCGTTCCAGTTCCATACACAGATGACAGAGTTCCATGATCCTTGAGCTTGAATGCCTTACCAAACCCACTACTCACGAAAATCTGAACTGCATCCGGATCATCGTTGAATCCCTTTGTGTAGGCCCAAGCAGCTTTTCCTTTAGGGGTCACAACTACTTGACTTACTTGGTAGGCATGTCTATCAACTTCCTCAGGACCAAAAGAATCAAGCATTTGTGGAGCTTTCCAATTTGATGTTGGAGTTTTACGTTGAAATGCAAAATTCGCCCAATGGTCGGTTGCGGGATTTGTGTCTTCATCTGAAACAAACACACGAGCGACAAGCGTCTGTTGCCCTTTTGAATTTTGCCCCAATCTCAAATTACGAACTGCGTGATAGCAGGGATAGGAGTAAGAGGTGCATTCACTGAAAATTCTTGCTGGGAAAACATCGTTTGTAACAACTTTTTTAGTCCATGTAGTTAAATTCTTATTTGAAGTCCAACTAAAAATTTGGACGCTTTCATCATTTCTAACTTCAGCAACTAGCGTGACAATTTTCCCAAGACTTTCGATTTGAAGTGCATAGTCCGACTCAATTCGCATACCCGAGCCAAGTGACAATTCGGTTGGATCGCTGAAGTTGTTTCCGTCAGTCGTGGTTTGGAGATACGCAACCCCATTGTCTAGATATGCGAATACGATTTTGCCACTTGAGAGAACCTCGATATCAAAAAAGTAATCCGATGGAATTACAACTGGTTCAGTCCAGCCATCATCTTTCCCATCAAAATTAAAAGCTACGTAGTTGTCATATTTCTGATTTACGTAATTCCAGAGTTCCCAAGAAGCGGCAGATACTTTGCCGTTTGAGTTTATGTTTGCCCACCAAACATTACTCATGTCGCCGGTGATTTCTGTTGCCCGAGCATTTGTTAGCGCCGTTAAGCTCAACACCAATGCAATAATTATTGATACGAATTTTTTCATGATTCTCTCCTCCATGGGAGAATCTATCTAAGTTATACGTGCCCTATGAATGGACTGAACATGCGCGCCGCAAGGCTTGGCTTTGAGGTGATTCGCTCTTCAACGTCTGCCAGCCCCATAACTCGCAAACCTACATTCGCACCAATCCACCTAATTGGCTCATGTTCCCAAAGTTTCTTATCCATGTTTATCCAAGGTAAAGCTTGACGGTGTGAATCCACATTGCAGATGCGCTCAGCAATAGTTAGCCCTGCTAAAGCAGAAGTTCCAACGCCATCGCCCACATAACTGCCCCCCGATGCAAAACCTTTGGCCTTATCCACTTCAACTCTTGCATACCAATCTCTTGGAATACCAAGCGGTCCACCCCAAGTATGTGTTGTTTTGAAAGGTTTAATCATTGGGAAAAGTTCATCAAGTACGCGGCGAATTTCTTCATGCACTTTTGGATTGCGATCTAACTCTGGCGAAATTCGACTTCCAAAGTGATAAGGCGCTCCCCTGCCACCAAATGCAAAACGATTGTCTGCAGTTCGCTGCCCATAAATCAACAAGTGACGCAAGTCTGCAAATGTTTCGCCAGTGATTCCGATCTGCGCCCAAACGTCTTCGGGTAGTGGTTCGGTTGCAATCATTAATGAGTAAACCGGAATCACATCTCTTGAAAAATTCTTGAACCTAGACGTGTATGCCTCCGTTGCGCGAACAACCCAATCCGACTTAATTTCGAAATTCGCAGTTCTAACTTTTCGTTCAAGAATTTCTGTAGCTGGAGTATTTTCGAATAATCGAACACCGCGTTGAACTAATTCCTCGGCTAATCCCTTAACCAACTTTGCGGGCTGAACTCTGGCACAGTGCGGTGCAAATACTGCGCCGAGTTGATTTGTTACTTGATAAGTTTGTTCGAATTCCTTTTGCTCAATAAATTTGTAGTCATCGTCGGCGAACTTCCACCTTCGCCAATAATCAATTTCAGCCTTCGCGCGATGCAGTTGTGCCTCGTTACGTGCGATGTTCAAGCTGCCTGAATAACTCCATCCGCAATCGATATTCAGTTTTTCAATAACTTCACCACATCGAATGACGTTTGCATTCATCTCTCTTTGCAAAGCAACTGCAGATTCAGGATTGCTAACTTTCGCAATCTTGTCCATATCTGAGGGAAACAATGCAGAAAGCCAGCCACCGTTTCTTCCTGAAGCACCAAACCCAACATAGTTAGCTTCAATAATTGTGATAGAGATCTTCGGATTTAGCTCAGTCAACCAATATGCAGTCCATAGCCCCGTGAACCCAGCGCCGACAATGCAGATTTCGGTTTGAATATTGGAATCCAAAGTCGGGTATGTAGCACCTAGTTTTGCCTGGTCTGCCCAAAGTGAAGTATTCAAAAAATCCCTTTTGCCCTCTAGGTTTATTCAATTACCCAAAATACTATCTGCTTATGAAAATTGACATCCGCCACAACCCATCTTTTGCTGTAGCCCGATTAACACTTGAGGCTGGTGAACAAGTCCGAGCAGAATCCGGCGCAATGATGATGCATCAAAACATCACAATTGATGCCAAAGCCGAGGGTGGGATGCTCAAATCTCTTAAAAGAGCAACACTTGGCGGTGAATCTTTCTTCATCACAACATACACAGCTGGAACAGGTGGCGGCTGGGTTGATGTAGCCCCCAACCTTCCGGGAGATGTTGTGGTTATCGATGTCCCAGGCTCCGGTTTGATTATTCAACGAGGATCATGGCTAGCGAACACCACTAGTGTGAATATCGAAACCCAATGGGGTGGAATGAAGAATTTGGTCGGCGGCGAAGGTGGATTCGCAATTACCGCATCAGGACAAGGTCCGGTAGTGGTTGGTTGCTATGGAGCTCTAGATGAAATCATTCTTCAACCAAATGAGAAACTTGTAGTGGACTCAGGACATATGGTTGCTTATGAAGCCAACGTACGGTGCGAATTAACTAGAGCAACCTCTGGAATCGCGAACATGGTCAAAAGCGCCGAAGGATTCGTCCTTGAATTCAGTGGCCCTGGTCGAGTTTGGACCCAAAGCCGCAGCCCTAAAGGACTTATTGCATGGTTAGCGCCTCAGCTTGGTACCAGCCAACAAGGCAGTGGCCCTGGTGGAGCTATCGCCTCTCTCGGCGGTTTATTAGGTCGTGATTAATTCTTTCCAAATCTGAATTCAAGTGTTTGCATGCCAGCGGCTGGAATTTTAGATTTGTCTTTGAATACTTCGTAGGCCAATTCACCTATTGCCCATGCACTGGCTTCAACATCCTTGGCTAGTGCCGTATTCAACTTCAGAGCAATTTCAGGATATTCCCACTCGAATCGTCGCCATGGATCTAGAACGTCTCTCTTTGATAAATCTGCCGAATCAAAAGTTTTCTTGACAGCCTTAATCAAATGTAGTGCCGCATATGAGCGAATGAACTGACCGGCAATCAACAATTCCCCACGTCGTGCACGGCCTATTGCAATCATCAAGAGCGTATAAATTATTGCCAGATGGTCTTCAACCGTCTCATGGGATTTTAGTTCGCCTTTGACTTTAATAGCTTGCGTTCGCACATCAACATCAGCCTTGTCTAAATCGACAAAGAAGTGATTCACAACTGAGTTAGATAATTCATCTAAAGTAAAGATTGCAAACTCTAAAATTGTTCCATCCTTATAAACAACTTTGAGACCGTGCGCTGTTTCGCGTGCCCAATAAGCAACCTCTTCTAATCTTGGTAGCCACTCTAAGTTTTGCCGCATGGGTTCAGCATCTTCATCTTGCGTTACTAAATAGAAGTCAAAGTCTGAATAAATATCGAAGCGTTCAGTTTCAGCAGCGCTTCCTGCCCAAATCAATCCGAGAATCCGCTCATCAACTTTTGATTTGTCTCGCAGCTCTTTTTTAAAATCAAATGACACCGGCACTCCCAGATTTCTAAATAGGTTGGTAATCCTAGAGTTGCAATTAAACTTTTTACTTTGAACTTAAGAAGGAATAATGACCGAAACCCCGGCTTGCCCCAAATGCTCTTGCGAATACACCTACGAAATGGGTGCACTAATTGTCTGCCCCGAATGCGCCCATGAATGGTCTTTGTCAGAGGCTTCAGAGGAAACCCAAAAAGTCATCCGCGATGCAGTCGGAAATATTCTTAATGACGGCGATACCGTCACAATCATCAAAGACCTAAAGGTGAAGGGTTCTTCGACGGCCATCAAGGTGGGCACAAAGGTTCGTAACAT
>JBEBBT010000014.1:0-7533 GCA_041158245.1 Actinomycetota bacterium
TTCTTCGACTTCTTGTTTCAGTGATAGATCTTTTTCGCTAGAGGCTCTCCAAATTAAATCTGTATCAATGCCATCTGGCAGTTCTTCCAAAAGAGCCCGAATTGGAGTAATGCCAACACCACCTGCAATTAGAAGTGCGCTCTTACTTTCAATTGCATCTGCTGTGAAAACTCCGTACGGCCCTTCAACCATCACTCGAGTGCCTGGCTTCAATTTTGCTAATGAAGTCGAATGATCACCAAGGCTTTTTACAGTGATGCGCAAATTGGAATCGGTTGGACTAGCGGAAAGTGAATACGGATGCGCTTCCCAACCACCTTCGTGATCTAAGAATCTCCAGGTGAAGAACTGTCCACCACGTGCTTTTAAGCCATCTAGATTTTTACCACTCATCACCACACTCACTGTGTGAGAGCTATCGCGAACTACTTTTTCAACTCTGATGTCATGTCGCCAGGTGCGGATTAGCGGCGAAATCACGCGGAATCCAAGAATGAATGCCGCGACTAAAACATATAGTCCAATCCACCAATAACGCATTACATCATTGTCAACAAACATAATGCCACTGGTAATTGTGTGGGCAAAAGAAAGTCCAATTCCTAGGTATGCATAAAGATGTAGCAAATACCAAGTGTCATATTTCATTCGACTACGAGCACGTTTGTATGAGGTTATGCCGACCATCATCATGAAAATAAAACCAATAAAAGCTGGCATCATCCAAGGAGTTCCTAAAACTAAACTCCAAAATTGTTGCCAAGCATTTAAATCACCAAGTAGTCCATAACCAATTGAAACTAATGCAACATGCAGCACGATTAGATAAAGTGAATATGGCGCAATTTTGCGATGCAGTTTTACTAAATAGTCTTGTCCAAGTTCTTTTTCTAACCAAGGAATTCGCGCTACTAGCACTAGACAAACCAACGCCAAATAAGTTCCGGCCATTGCGGCAATTCGCGAAAACGCAGTGATTGCAAGACCTGGATCGGACCAATCGCTAGCTGATTGCGCAAGTACGCCAATGCCCACGGCAATCCCACCCTCAGCTGCGATTAACGCAATCATGAAGTTAGCAAGATTTGAGCGAACAATTTTTTCCCGAGCGATTACTTCGCTGGTTTGGTTGCGCATTTAGTTCCCTAGTTTTCTATCTTGAGTAGGGCTCAAGTCTGCCAAAGGGTTTTGGGAGGTTTGGCACGATTTGACGGAATTTGGCTGTCTCATGGACAAACCTGACCAATTCCTGACTTTTAGTGTCCGCCTGCGTCAAGCCAACGCTTGCGAGAGGCAGCGATTTCTGCTTCTGCCGCCACTCGACCTTCCCAAGTCGCCCCTTCAACACTCTTACCTGGCTCGAGGTCTTTGTAAACTTCAAAGAAGTGTTGGATTTCTAGCCGGTCAAACTCGGCAACGTGATGGATGTCGCGAAGGTGTTCTTTACGCGGGTCTCCGGCTGGAACGCAGAGCAACTTGTCGTCTCCACCGGCTTCATCTGTCATTCGAAACATACCAATTGGGCGAGCTTTGATTAGGCAACCTGGAAAGGTTGGCTCATCGAGCATCACCATTGCATCTAGTGGATCTCCATCCAAACCGAGGGTGTTATCGACAAATCCGTAGTCCCAGGGATAGCGAGTGCTTGTGAAAAGCATGCGGTCCAATCGAATTCGACCAGTTTCATGGTCAATCTCGTATTTGTTTCGGCTGCCTGCGGGAATTTCAATCGTGATGTCGATAAAGATGGGTTCCATTGGCGTATTGTCTCGCGCACGGTTAGTTAAAGGCAAAATACGCTTAAGTGTTGGATTACTAGAAGGTGAAATGACTGAGCTTGATGCGCGGCAAATGCTTCGATTAACAATGAAGCGCTTTTTGCAAGCCCATTCATTGCCGGGAGATCGAATTGTTTTAGCAGTATCTGGCGGACCAGATTCTTTGGCAATGACCGCAATCTGTTCAGAATTGCAAAGCGAATTCTCAATCGATTTTTATCCAGTGAACATCAATCACCAACTTCAATCAGATTCTTCACTCTGGTCTGAAAAAACTGTCGAAATATGCAAACAACTTGGATTTACAAATGCAATTTCGATTGCGGTAAATGTGGATGAAAATAGTGGACTTGGTTTAGAAGCGGCTGCGAGAGATGCAAGATATAGAGCGCTTCGTGATTATTCACAAACAGTTGGCGCACGTGCCATCATGCTCGCTCACACTACGGACGATCAAGCCGAAACAGTTTTACTTCGAATCTCGCGCGGAAGTAGTACGAGATCTCTAGCAGGCATGGCAAATATCACGAATGACTTATGGAGACCACTTCTCGATATTGAACGAGAAAAATTACACAAAGCTCTAAGTGATTTTGGTCTTGATGCAATCAAAGATCCGCACAATTTCGATCGACAATTTACCCGTGTAAAAATTCGTTTGGATGTAATTCCAGCTTTGATTTCTGCGCTTGGCCAAAACGTTGTGGCTGGGCTTGCACGAACTGCACGAATGGCCCGTATGGATGCAGAAGCTTTGGAGCAAATTGCAGCCAAGCTTTACCCTAAATTGACTATTGAAGGTGAGCTATTAATTGGAGAATTGGTTTCGCAACCAATGGCTATTCAATCCAGAATTGTTCATCACTGGTTATTAAGTCGTGGTGTGCGGGCAAATAGTCTGAACGCCGACCATGTATTTGCAGTTTGCAGACTTGCAGCAGAACCGCAAATGAAAGGTCCGATAAAAGTAGCGGGCGGTGTCGAAGTTCAAAAGGCATCAGGCAGACTTCGCACATAAGAAAGGGTCAACAATGGACGCAGCAAATATCTCATCCGATCTAACTAAGGTCTTGTTTACTGAAAGCGAGATTTTAGAAAGAGTTCGTGAGCTTGCTGTTGAAGTTGAAAAAGACTACGAAGGCCAAGACTTACTTTTGGTTGGAGTTCTAAAGGGCGCAATCATTTTGATGTCTGACTTTTCGCGCGCAATGGATCGCCAAGTTGAGATTGAATGGATGGCTGTTTCATCTTACGGTTCTGGCACCAAGTCCTCTGGTGTAGTTCGAATTTTGAAAGACCTTGATGCAGACGTAACTGGCAGAAATATTTTGGTGATTGAAGATATTTTGGATTCAGGCCTCACCCTTTCATGGCTGCGTTCTAACCTTGAATCACGCGGGGCAAAGTCAGTTGAGATTCTGACACTTCTACGCAAACCTGAAGCCGTCAAAGTGGACATCACCCCGAAATATGTGGGCTTTGATATTCCAACCGAATTTGTGGTCGGTTATGGGCTCGATTACGCTGAAAAATACCGAAACCTTCGTGAAATCGGCGTTCTTTCCCCACACATTTACGCTTAATCACGCACAATTTTTCAAGGCAACAGACGCTGAGCCAGCGTCACGTTTAGCGAGTACCCTCAGCCCCCTATGAAAAAACGCAATTTCTTCTCAGGCCCAATTTTCTGGATTGCCCTTGCCGTTACCGTGTTTTTGGTTGCATCTCAGATGGTTTCGAGTGCCAATGGCCCGGAGCAAATCACAACAAGTAAAGCCATGGCAGCCATCGAATCAGGGCAGGTTAAAAGTGCAATCGTTCGCGATCGCGACCAAGTTGTTGTTCTTACCCTGACCGACGGTTCACAAGTAGAAGCCGAATACATCCTTGATCAAGGTATGGAATTCATTAGCGCTTTGCAATCAGCAGAATTTGAAGGTCAACTGACTGATGGCTATGACGTAGAAATTGCCCGTGACAGCATTTGGGTCACTCTATTAGTCAACTTCTTACCAATCATTCTTCTGATTTTCTTGATGTTCTTCTTTATGAGCCAGATGAATGGTGGCGCTCGCGCAATGTCATTCGGAAAATCGCGTGCCAAGCAACTGAATAAGGATGTTCCAAAAACAACATTCGCTGATGTGGCTGGAGCAGATGAAGCGGTTGAAGAACTGCAAGAAATCAAAGACTTTTTACAAAACCCAATTCGTTTCCAAGCAGTAGGTGCAAAGATTCCAAAAGGTGTTTTGCTTTACGGCCCTCCAGGTACTGGTAAAACGTTGTTGGCTCGCGCTGTTGCTGGCGAAGCTGGTGTGCCGTTCTTTTCTATCTCAGGTTCTGACTTTGTTGAAATGTTTGTCGGCGTTGGTGCATCTCGAGTTCGAGACCTATTCGAACAAGCAAAAGCTGCAGCACCTGCAATCATTTTCGTAGATGAAATTGATGCAGTAGGTCGCCAACGCGGGGCTGGACTTGGTGGCGGTCACGATGAACGCGAACAAACTTTGAATCAGTTGCTAGTCGAGATGGACGGTTTCGATGTTGGCGGTGGCGTAATTTTGATTGCGGCAACCAACCGACCTGACATCCTTGACCCAGCGTTACTGCGCCCAGGTCGCTTTGACCGACAAATTGGTGTTTCAGCACCAGATTTAATTGGCCGCGAACAAATTCTCGAAGTTCATGCAAAAGGTAAACCACTAGCGGTTGATGTTGATCTAAATGCGGTGGCTAAGCGCACTCCAGGTTTTACTGGTGCGGACCTTGCAAATGTTTTGAATGAAGCAGCGCTTTTAACTGCTCGTTCAAACAACACATTGATTTCAAACAACGAACTAGATGAAGCTATTGATCGAGTAATCGCAGGACCACAAAAGCGAACTCGAGTAATGAGTGATCAAGAAAAACTCATCACTGCCTATCACGAAGGCGGCCACGCATTAGTAGCCGCTGCAATGCCTGGTGGAGATCCGGTACACAAAATTACGATTTTGCCGCGTGGACGTGCACTTGGTTACACAATGGTTTTGCCAGATCAAGACAAGTATTCAGTCACTCGCTCCCAAATGCTTGGCCAGCTTGCATACATGTTGGGTGGCAGAGCTGCTGAAGAATTGATTTTCCACGATCCAACCACTGGCGCATCCAATGACATTGAAAAAGCCACCAGTGTTGCGCGGGCGATGGTCACTCAATACGGCATGACTTCGAAGCTTGGTGCAGTGAAGTATGGAACTTCTCAAGACAACGTATTTATGGGCCGTGATTTTGGCCATCAACGCGATTACTCCGAAGCAGTTGCTGCGGACATCGATGCTGAAGTAAGAAGTTTGATTGACATGGCTCACCATGAAGCATTCGATGTTTTAGTTGAAAATCGCGCTGTACTTGATGCGCTAGTTGTTGAGCTGCTTGAAAAAGAAACTTTGAGCAAAGAAGAAGTTGCTCGAATCTTTGAACCGATTAAACAGCGTCCAGCTCGACCAGCATGGACTGGTTCTGACGCTCGGGTTCCAAGTGATCAGCCACCAGTCGAAGTACCAGTCAAGAACGATTCGCCATCTGAGTAGCGATGAGTTCAATCGATCCAATTGCGAATCCGCAGTACGACAAAAACTTTGAAGTTGATCAAACTAGGATTGCAAATGCTGTTCGTGAAATCCTTCTAGCAATTGGTGAAGATCCTGAACGAGATGGTCTGACTAAAACTCCAGCAAGAGTCGCAAAAGCGTATGCTGAATTAGTTGCAGGCATGCGCCAAGATCCAGCAGACGTTTTGAGTACTACATTCGATTTGGGGCACGATGAACTCGTGGTCGTCCGCGACATTCGATTCAATTCACTTTGCGAACATCACATGCTTCCTTTTTTCGGCAAAGCGCATGTTGCCTACATTCCGAGCACTTCAGGTCAAATAACTGGCCTATCGAAATTGGCTCGGCTGGTAGATGTTTTCGCACGACGATTGCAGGTACAGGAGCGTTTAACAACCCAAATTGCAGATGCACTTGTAGATGAATTAAAGGCTAGCGGTGCATTAGTGGTCGTGGATGCCGAACATCTTTGCATGTCCATGCGTGGTGCTAATCAACCTGGAAGTCGCACACTTACTTCAGCTGTACGTGGCCAATTACGAAATGCGGCCACTCGTGCTGAAGCGATGTCTCTACTCGGTTACTAGTTATGACCAAAACACCGGAAATTTGGGGCATTCTCAATCTCACGCCAGATTCTTTCAGCGATGGCGGGAAGTTCACTGAAGTCGAATCAGCACTCACTCAAGCGCAGTCGATGATTGCAGCCGGGGCGGATGTAATAGATGTCGGTGGAGAATCAACGCGGCCAGGAGCAGAACGAGTTTCAATCGATGAAGAAATTTCTCGAATCAAGATTGTTGTGAAAGAACTTGTAAAAGCAGGAATTAGAGTTTCGGTAGACACCATGAAATCCGAAGTTGCAGAATTTGCAATTGAAGCAGGTGTGCAAATCATTAACGATGTTTCTGGCGGTTTAGCAGACGAAAAAATGTTTGATGTAATCGCAAAATCAGAATGCGACTATGTTTTGATGCATTGGCGAGGCCATAGCGATGTGATGACTACTTTGACTAAATACGACGATGTGGTGACCGATGTCAGCAAAGAATGGTCAGCGCAAGTTGAAAAAGCTGTAAACGCTGGAATCAAATCAGAAAGAATCATTTTTGATCCAGGTCTTGGCTTTGCAAAAGAGGCCCATCACAACTGGCAACTACTTGCGCATCTTCCAGAACTTCAAAGCCTTGGTTATCGAATGCTGATTGGCGCATCACGCAAACGGTTTCTAGAACCCGTTGCACCTTTTAACACAGTTGAATCTCGCGATATTCCAACAGCTCAAATCTCCGGCTGGTGCGCTCAACATGAAATTTACGCCGTGAGAGTTCATGACGTTCCAACTACAGTAAGTGCCATAAACACTGTGAAGGAGATTCAATCCAATGTCTACTAAGGATTTCATCTCCATAAAAGGTCTTAGCGCCATTGGACACCATGGACTTTTCGAAGAAGAACGCACCAAAGGTCAAGAGTTCATTGTTGATTTGGAATTACATTTATCTTTGAAGAATGCCGGCCAAACCGATGAAATCTCCGAGACTGTCGATTATGGGCTGATATCACTTCAGGTAAACAAGCACATCATTGGAGACCCAGTAAATTTAATTGAAACTCTAGCCGAAAACATTGCGCAGGAGATTTTACAAAACCCTAAAATAGAAAAAGTAGTAGTTACGATACATAAACCAAACGCTCCTATTGCGGTTGAGTTTTCTGATGTTGCAGTAACCATAGTCCGGAAGTCTGATGACTAAAGCAGTCATTTCTATAGGTAGCAATCTTGGCGACCGGGAGCAAAACCTTCTCTTTGCATTTAATCAAATAGAAAAGCTTCACCAAACTGCAACACTTGCTAAGTCTGAGATTTACGAGACGGACCCAATCGGCGGTCCAGACCAAAATTCCTTTTTAAATGCAGTCGCATTAATAGATACTCAATTACCTCCAATTGAATTATTGAACGAGCTTCAAAAAATTGAAAATGCATCTGGACGGACTCGAGAAATTAAATGGGGGCCAAGGACACTAGATTTAGACATAATTGATATTCAGGGCTTCACTTCTAGCACTGAAAATTTGTCTATTCCACACCCAAGAGCGGCATCGCGCAGATTTGTAATCGAACCTCTGACAGATGTGGCACCGGATTGGAAACT
>JBEBBT010000015.1:0-3651 GCA_041158245.1 Actinomycetota bacterium
TACATAGCCATTCTCACTAGCCTCGCTGCGGAACGAAAGGGTCGCAATAGGCAATCCTGGTTTTGGTTATGTCTTCTTTCGCCCGTAATTTCATGGTTTGCGATTGCATCGATGCTCCCACCGCAGAATAAGACAACCGAATAAATCAAAAGATAAGCGAAGAGGGGCTTCACTAAATCCGAAGCCCCTTTATAGGTCTTTTGCCACTAGCACCAAAATTTAATGAGCGTAACCTTTAGGTGTCCGGCCACCAAAGGGGGCAATCATGAACGGCACCGTATTTCAAAATACACCTCTTCAAAACAAGCAACCGCTAAAAGATGAAGGCAACTACCAATACATTGCATGGTCAATGGTTTTGTTATTTCCAGTCTTCTTCTTGATCGGATTTGCTGCAGCCCATATTCCATATATTTTCTGGGATTTCCAAGAAGGATCTGGAACCGAACCAGTTTGGTTTGGCTTGCTTTGTGTTGCCTGCTTTATGGCAGTGCAAGCATTTCCAGTTTGGGTGATGTGGAAGTTTGGCCACAAAGCAGTTGAAGCTGGTCATCCTTCTGGCATCTATGCATATTGGGTTGGAGCTTTTTGGGGAATTGGATTGTTGGCACTGATGGTTATTTCAGCGCTGATTAATCAAATGCCTGTGAAGCCTTAGTAAGTAATAACCTTTAGCTTGCAAGGCACGTCCATCTCATCACGGATTGCATCTAGATGCTCTTTAGTGATGCGGTGCAATTCAGGAGTCCAGGTTTTGCCAACTTCAGACTTAGGAACTCGCAATGTCACTGACTCCTGATGCGCACCGATGATGCTTGGGGCGTATTCGAGCAAAACCTGACCGAGTGGCTCTTCAAAAGCCTCGGCTGTGAGTCGGCATTGGTCTAATACTTCGGTGAACTCGATAGTGACAATCATCTACAATCTCCTATGTGCGCTACGCACAAAACGCGCCTGTTTGGCGCATTCTACGCAGGAGATCCATTGAGCGAGAACGAAACCAATAACTCTGAAAGCACCGAGACTGCGAATCTGCCAGACATCGTGCGCCGAGTTGGTGGCGACCTTGAACTGGTTATTTCAAATTTGCCAGCGTATGTGGATGAGCGTTTTCCGCTAGATAGATTTAAGCAAATTGCGCTAGGTCGCATGGTTGAAGCCAAGCCTTCACTAAACAACGAAAAAGACATTGCGAAAATTGTTGACCTCTTAACTTTCCACGGCATTGACCGCGATCAAATGAATGACCTAAATGTTTTGTTAGATACTCATGGAACCGACGATGTCTGGACTGCCATTAACTACCTTTACGAAATTGGATTTAGAGACCGTGGGGTAGCGAGCGAAGAAGATTCAAAAACGAATGCATTTGTTTTTGTCCGTGCCGTTTTAAATCGCATGGCCGAACTTCGCGCTGCTGGCAAGAAAGTTGTAAACGAAGAAGTTCTTGATGCAACCGTCTGGGACATCAACGAATACATTGATGAAGCTGATCTTGATGAATATCAATACACCGGCGGAACAATCGGCGGCGAAGATGTTCTTGAAGTTGAAGACGAGGTCTAGAAGTTATTTATGGCTAGCGACAATCCACTTCTCGCACTCGGTGTCCCACGACACGTTCTAGTTCTTGCAGTTAAAGACAAAAATCCAAAGTTGGCGTTAGACATTGCTGAAGCCAACTACAAATCCCTAGCGAAGAAGTTTCACCCTGACCTTCCAGGTGGCGACGCTGCATACATGAGTGCACTCGGTGACGCGATGGAAGAAATTCGCGATCTTGATGCACTCGACTACTACTTGTCTGAACTGGTTGGCCGAAGCGATGTTGCTGAAGCAAAAGTTCAAGCCAAAATTAAAAAGAGTGCAGCTCAGCTTGAAAAACGAGATTCATTCTCTCTTCGTGCTGTTGCTGATTTATTTGAATACGTCGATCAGTTCACGATGCTTGGTCTGCGCAAGCCAACCTCATTCATAACTTTCGGCCAAGAAGTCACAATGACCGTCTCAGTCACAGATTCTGATTCTTCCGAAATCGTTGCTTACCGAAATCCAGAAATGGATTTAAGTGTTGAAGAATTCCGTTTGACCGCTGGAAAATGGCAGTTCAAAAACCCAACTCTTGATTCAAAGAAAGCTTGGCAAGAGTTGGGCGATCCAGATATGAAGATTTCTGCACGCGCTGTAGGTTATGTAATTCGCGACCGCAATGAAGAAGTAGAACTCGATAACGAAGTTCAAGCACTTGGCTCCGGTGCAAAAATCAAAGACTTGCAATGGACAAAAGCCAGCGACTCTTGGTTCTTGCCATTTATTTCATTTGGTGGATTGCCTGTAACTGAAAAAGAATCATTAGATCCCTTCAACTTGCAGTTGGTGCTTCACAAACGCGACGAAGATACTGAGGAAAATCTATTCAGTGTTACCCAACGCGTTTTGAAGTTTTCAGCAATTAAGTAACGCTAGTGATTGACCTTACTTATTCTCTCAAGCACATGGCTTGGGCAAACGAAAAACTATTTACCGAACTTGCAAGTCTCCCGGCCGAATGTCTGAACGCAACCTATGGACCTGCAAACTGGACCGTCGCGCACATTGCAGCACATATCGTTGGCGGCAATGAGTGGTATCGCCACTTGCTGACAGGGGCTGAAGAAAAGAATTGTGAACCGCCAAAAAGTGCTGAAGAAGTAATTGCGCTGCGTGACTACTTAAAGACATTTGATGCGATGTATTTGATCGAAGCGGGCAAACCTGATTCTTTGATTACTTTCGATGGATACACAAAGAATGAACAAACTTCTCGAGAGATGGTTTTACACCAAGCGGTCTATCACGCAACCGAACACCGTGCGCATATAGCGACGGCAATTGAGGTTCAGGGGATAGCAAAGATTGATCTAGATAGTTATGACCTCTGGAGCTATTACTTTTCGCAAAAATAATCTGCGCGCCTGGAGGGACTCGAACCCCCAACCGACCGGGTAGAAACCGGCAACTCTATCCATTGAGCTACAAGCGCTGAGGGGCGTAGTTTCGCAGATTGGTTCGGCGAATTCACATCGCATTCGGTGGCTCGATTGTTCACAGGATTTGAGTTGGATTTCTTACATCAAATTTATTGGGCAGGGTTCTCGCGAAAGTGAGGATTAATGACTGAAATAAATCTAAGTGTGGCGGGCAATGTAGTAAGCGATCCGGTGATGGTTCCAACCAAAAGTGGGGTAGCCATGTGTTCGCTTCGGGTGGCAGTGAATGCGCGCCGGTTTGATAAGGCAACGCAAGTTTGGCTAGATGCGGATACAACATATTTCAATGTGACTTCGTGGCGCGGGCTTGCTGAAAATGTTGGCGCGAGCATCAAGAAGGGTGATCCAGTTGTGGTGGTTGGAAAACTGCGAGTTCGTGAATGGACTAAAGAAGAAAAATCTGGAACATCCGTAGATATCGAAGCCACAGCAGTTGGGCACGACTTGAGTCGTGGCACAGCTGAGTTCACTCGCGTTTCCCGCTCTGAGGTTGAAGGATTTGAGGGTGCGGGTGGCATTTCACTCACGGGCTGAATGAGTATTTTGCGCGGGTAGGCTTCGCCGCTATGGCTGAATTCATTTACACCCTCAAAAAAGCTCGTAAAGCACACGGCGACAAGGT
>JBEBBT010000016.1:0-2616 GCA_041158245.1 Actinomycetota bacterium
GGTTTCTTGCCTGGTACCGATCAAGAATGGGAAGGCATCATTCGTCGCGGCGCGAAACTTATTTACGCATACGCAGAAGCGACCGTTCCAACCATCACTGTCATTACGCGTAAGGCATACGGTGGCGCTTACCTAGTGATGGGTTCAAAATCACTTGGCGCTGACCTCAACTTCGCATGGCCAACCGGTCAAATTGCAGTTATGGGTGCACAAGGTGCAGTAAACATTTTGTATCGCAAAGAACTTGAAGAAGCATCAGACAAAGTTGCAAAGCGTGCCGAACTAGTTGATGACTACGAAGACACTTTGGCAAATCCATATGTAGCAGCTGAACGTGGCTACATCGATCGAGTGATTTTCCCGCACGAAACTCGCAGCATGGTGATTCGCGGTTTGCGTGCACTTCGAAATAAGCGCGAACAATTGCCGCCTAAGAAACACGGAAACATTCCGCTATGACAGATAAGCCTGTTTTCAAAGTTATTAGCGGCAATCCAACAGCTGAAGAATTGGCAATCATTGTTTCAATGGCAGCACACGCTAATGGCATCAAAGTATTGAATGAGCCGACCAAACTTTCTAAATGGGGAAATCCACATTCACACATGCGCCATAACTTGCCAGTTGGGCAAAACGCGTGGCGACAATCTGCATGGGCAAAGCATTAATGCTTCCAACAATTGTGTTGGCATCTGCATCCCCTGCACGCAAACTTCTTTTGGAAAATGCTGGCATAGATCCGGTAATTCGCGTAAGCAACCTTGATGAAGATGCGATTGCAAGCGAAAACAATTGGAAAACACCGCAAGAAATTGCACTTGGTCTTGCGATTGCAAAAGCAAATGCGGTGGCAAAAGAATTTAAAAACACAAATTCGATAATTATTGGTTGCGATTCAGTAATGGAATTTGATGGCGAGCCACATGGCAAACCACTTGATCATGACACTGCACTTTCGCGACTAAAAGTGATGAGTGGCGGTAGCGGTCATTTGCACACTGGGCATTGCGTGATTCAAATTGATGGTGAAAATTACCAGCAAGTTTCACAGCTCACTTCAACCGAAGTGGTCTTCCACGAAATGACGGCTGCCGAAATCGACGCATATGTAAAAACTGGCGAGCCACTAAATGTGGCGGGATCCTTCACCCTCGATTCCCTTGGTGGCCCGTTCATCAAAGAAATCCACGGCGACCCTTCAAACGTAATTGGGCTGTCTCTACCCACCCTGCGCCTGCTGATGACAGAACTTGGCCTTGGCTGGGAATTTGTGCTTAAAAATCACGCTGATACTCACAAATAACCTCTTAAGTGACTATCTAGTAGCCCTATCTGCTTCATAAACTCGGCTACCTAACCAATAGGAGCCTGCTTTGCCTCGGTCACTTTCTAAAGTGCTCATCGCCAATCGTGGTGAAATCGCAGTTCGTGTTATTCGTGCTTGCAAAGACGCCGGTCTTACATCTGTTGCGGTCTACGCAGATCCCGATCGCGATGCACTTCATGTAACTATGGCGGATGAGGCGTATGCACTAAATGGCGCAACCGCTGCCGAAACTTATTTGGTTATTGAAAAACTTATTGATGTGGCAAAAAAGAGTGGCGCGGATGCGGTTCACCCTGGTTATGGATTTTTAAGTGAGAATGCCGATTTCGCCCAAGCCGTAATCGATGCTGATTTAACTTGGATTGGTCCATCACCAGACGCAATCCGTGGACTTGGTGACAAAGTTTCTGCGCGCCACATCGCTGCACGCGCTGGCGCACCGCAGGTTCCGGGAACTCCAGACCCAGTAAAGAACGCCGACGAAGTTGTCGCATTCGCGCAACAATTTGGATTACCAATTGCAATCAAAGCAGCTTTCGGTGGCGGTGGCCGCGGCCTAAAAGTTGCGCGCACACTTGAAGAAATTCCAGAACTTTATGATTCAGCAGTTCGCGAAGCGGTTGCCGCATTCGGTCGCGGTGAATGTTTTGTTGAGCGTTACTTAGACAAGCCACGGCACGTTGAAACCCAATGCCTTGCAGATATGTATGGAAATGTGGTTGTGGTTTCAACTCGCGACTGCTCGCTACAACGCCGTCATCAAAAACTTGTTGAAGAAGCACCAGCTCCATTTTTGGCTGACTGGCAAATCGAACAGCTTTATTCATCTTCAAAAGCAATCTTGCGCGAAGCTGGATATGTTGGCGCTGGAACTTGCGAATTCTTAATTGGAACCGACGGAACTATTTCTTTCTTAGAAGTAAATACTCGCTTACAAGTTGAACATCCTGTTTCGGAAGAAGTAACTGGCATTGACTTGGTTCGAGAAATGTTCCGAATCGCAGCTGGTGAAGCACTTGGATATGCAGACCCTGTGGTTCGCGGACACTCACTTGAATTCCGCATCAATGGCGAAGATCCAGGCCGCAACTTCCTACCAGCGCCGGGACGCCTAGACACATTTGTTTTGCCAGAAGGCCCGGGTGTCCGCGTTGATACTGGCTTCAAACAAGGCGATGAAATCGGTGGCAACTTCGATTCACTGCTTGCAAAAATCATCATCACTGGCGCGACTCGTCAACAAGCAATTGAAAGAGCTCGTCGAGCTTTGAAAGAATTCAAAGTCGAAG
>JBEBBT010000017.1:0-6265 GCA_041158245.1 Actinomycetota bacterium
CTCTTCAGTTAATAGGTGATACGCGGCTGAAAACATGATTGAATACACCAGTTTTGTCACGCCGGTAAATGTTGGCGGATTTTGAATGAAGTTAATTACGCGCTTCGTTTTGTCATCTACTCGAAGCTCTGTTTGGTATTTAGCCAAAGTCTGTTTTAGTGCTTCATAGTTTGCAGGCGGATTCACAACTCCAAGTGATGTGACTGCATTCGCCCACTGACTTACGTATTCATCTGGGCTGATTTCTTTCACTCCATACTGTTGATGCGCCGCGAGAAATGAATCTGTGAAAGCCACATGAACCCACAGCAACAGGTCTGAGTCAGAGGCTTTGTAGCTTCGCTCGGTTCCGTCATTGTTTGAAAACTTGCCCTTGACCCGCTCGTGCATCTGTCGGACTCGAGCACTCTCTTCCTGCAAAGCGGCCTTCGATCCAAAGGTGCAAATGGTGAGCCAGCGGATGGTCCCAGATAGCCGACCGAGAGCATCCTCTTCATATCGAGAGTGCTGCATGACTCCGGCCAGACTGCCGGGATGAAGAGCTTGAAGCAACAGAGCGCGGATGCCGCCAATCATGGTTGCAACATCGGCATGAACAATCCAGGCCGCATCTGTGGGCTTAAAAAGCCCCTCGTCATCGCCCGCTTCAACGAGGGGAGTCCACTCGGGTACACCGTTTTCTGAGCCACTCAAAAGGGCACGGATATATAGGGCGATGCGGGCTCTCAACACAACCCCAACCCTATTGTTGGTAGCGTTCGCTTGCACTTTGAACAATGAAAGGCTGATCAATGAAGATTGGTGTTCCGAAGGAAATTAAGAATCACGAATATCGTGTAGCGATTACTCCAGCTGGAGTTCACGAATTCAAAACCAACGGACATGAAGTCTTTGTTGAGACTGGCGCTGGAATTGGTTCTTCAATAAGCGATGAAGATTTCAAAGCTGCTGGCGCAACAATTGTTGCAACCGCTGATGAAGCGTGGAATCAAGAATTGGTTCTTAAAGTCAAAGAACCAATCAAAGATGAATTCCACCGAATGCAATCTGGCCAAATTCTTTTCACATACCTGCATCTTGCTGCATCTCGTGAATGCACTGAAGCGTTAATCAAATCTGGTGTAACCGCAATCGCATACGAAACTGTTGAGCTAGAAGACCGTTCTCTTCCACTACTTGCACCAATGAGTGAAGTTGCTGGACGCCTTTCAACCCAAGTTGGAGCAAACGCTTTGATGCGTGCAAACGGTGGTCGCGGAACTTTGCTCGGCGGCGTTACCGGTGTGCAAAAAGGAAACGTAGTAATTCTTGGTGGCGGTGTAGCTGGTGTTAACGCAGCAGTCATCGCACTTGGTATGCAAGCAAACGTCACAATCCTTGATCGCAATGTTGCACGTTTGCGTCAACTAGATTCAATGTTCAACGGTCAAGTTCAAACAATCACATCGAATGCATTTGAGATTGAAAAAGCAGTTCTAAACGCAGACCTAGTGATTGGTGCAGTTCTTATCCCAGGTGCAAAAGCACCAAAGCTCATCACAAACGAACTCGTTAGCCGAATGAAACCAGGCTCAGTCTTAGTAGACATCGCTATCGATCAGGGCGGATGTTTTGAGGATTCAAAACCAACAACTCACGCTGACCCAACTTACAAAGTTCACAACTCAATTTTCTACTGCGTTGCAAATATGCCTGGAGCTGTTCCCCATACTTCAACTTACGCACTCACCAACGTGACTTTGCCTTATGCGGTAGCGATTGCAAACAAGGGCTGGGAGAAAGCAATTGCTGATGACGCGGCACTGGCAAAGGGCTTAAACATCCATGCTGGAAAGATTATGTATTCAGCGATTTCCGATGCGTTGGGGATTTAGTTACTTACCTTTTGAAAGATTTTGTTTCATCCGGTACTTAACAATCTTGGTGACAACGGTTTTTGGTAAACCTTTTTCTGGATCAAACTGAATTGTTCCCTTTGAGGTTACGTATTTCTCCAAGTCGTCTTTCATAAGTTCAGTGATTGCGCCGGTGCCTGGGAAGAAACTGCAGTGTTTTTTGAAGGCGGCGATGTGAACGAGATTGCCGTGGAAAACGAATGTGGGCATGCCCCAAGCCATCTTTTCGTCTGCATCTGGGCAGATTTCGAGAATCTGGGTGCGCAGTTTGAGCAGGGCTGATTTATGCGGTTCTTCAAGTGCCTTGTAGTAGGCAGTTACCGCTTTTTCTGTGGCCATGGCGAAATGCTACGCCCGTCACGCTACGATTTTGCGATACTTCATAGGAGGCAGAGATGGCCGATAGCAGTTTCGACATTGTCAGCAAGCTAGATCAGCAGGAAATCGACAACGCAATCAACCAAACATCAAAAGAGTTGGCGCAGCGTTTTGACTTCAAGAATACAGGTGCGGATATTGAACGCAAGAGCGAAAAGTCAGTTGAACTTGTGGCTGGCACCGAAGAGCGAGTTAAGGCAGCGCTTGATGTGTTTAAGGAAAAGCTTGTTAAGCGCCAGGTTTCATTGAAAGTCTTGGATGCCCAAGACCCGCGCGCAAGCGGCAAGGACTACAAGATTCTGGTCAACCTAAAAGAAGGCATCAACCAAGAGCAAGCAAAGAAACTCGGCAAGTTGATTCGCGATGAAGGTCCGAAGTCTGTTAAGACTCAGATTCAAGGTGAAGAAATGCGCGTAACCAGCAAGTCACGCGATGATCTACAAGAAGTTCAAGCACTTGTAAAAAATGCTGACCTTGATTTCACCGTTCAGTTTGTGAATTACCGCTAGTTAATTTCAATCAACACTGTGCTGTTGCCAGTAACTTCGTACGGATTAGCCGTTGGGTTGCTGGCAATTAGTGTTTTCTTTGCCAAATCATCATGCACGAAGTAACTCTCGGCGCCAAAGTTTGTGATGATGAGAACTTTCGCTCCAACGTTTTCACGCAGAATCTTCACAACATTTGGATTGCCACTATCTTCAATTGTGACGGTGCCTTGGCGAAGCACTGGCATTTGTCGGCGCAGCGCTAAAAGGCGGCGGTAGAAGTTAAGGGCGGATGCGCCGTTGTTGATTTGTTTTTCGACTGAGTAGTCGCCCCAGTAATAAGGCATTGGCAGCCAAGGTTTTGTTTCATCTGGACCAAAACCAAATGGTGAAGATTGGCCACTCCAAGGCATTGGAACTCGGCAGCCGTCGCGGCCTTTTTGTTCGCCGTTAGTGCGGAAGAAAACTGGATCTTGCAGCACTTCGTTTGGAAGGTCATCAACGTTTGGAAGTTCAAGCTCTTGACCGTTGTAGATGTATGCAGCGCCAGGTAATGACAGCATCAAAAGCGCCATTGCGCGCGAGCGAAGCTTGCCAGCTTCAATGTCTTGTTCGTTTAAGTCACTGTAGACAGCGGGCACGTAATGTCCATCAAGATGTGTGGTGGATGCGTAGCGCGTGACTGAGCGGGGGTTGTCGTGATTGTCAATCACCCAAGTGGTTGGTGCGCCAACAATTGCATTTGCTTTCAGTGATTGTGCAATTGCACTTTTGATGAGGTCTGCACTCCAAGCGGATTTCAAAAAGTGGAAGTTGAATGCAAGATGCATTTCGTCTGGGCGAATGAAGAGTGCAACAATTTCATCTTCGGCACCGGTCTCGACAACCGCCATTCGATTGCCGTCATACTGATTCATAATTTCGCGGAACTTGCGATAGATATCGTGCACGCCGCATGAATCATCTTTTGGAATTAGTGGGTATGCACCGTCAGTGTCTGCAAATGAAGTGTCCTTGATTAACGCATCAGATACGTCGATTCGAAAACCATCAACTCCGCGGTCGAGCCAGAATCGAAATGTGTTTTCGAATTCAGCCATAACGGCTGGATGTTCCCAGTTGAAATCTGGCTGAGAGGAATCAAAGAGGTGGTAGTACCACTGCCCCCAAGATCCATCTGGTTCTTGAACTCGGGTCCATGAAGGTCCACCGAATGCGCTGGTCCAGTTGCTCGGCGCAATCTCACCGTTTTCACCACGACCATCGCGGAAATGGAACAGTTCGCGTTCAGATGAGTTTGGTCCGGCAGCTAATGCGGCTTTGAAAAGTTCATGTTGATTTGAACAGTGATTTGGCACAACGTCGATGGTGACTTTGATGTTGCGGGCATGACAAACCTGCACTAGCTCGTCGAAGTCTTCGAGTGTTCCAAAAAGTGGATCGACGTTTCGATAGTCACTAACGTCGTAGCCCGCATCAACTTGAGGGGAAGGAAAGAATGGAGATAACCAAAGCGCATCGATGCCCAAATCTTTCAGGTAGTCAATGCGATTGATAACACCGCGAAGATCACCAATTCCATCGCCATTGCTGTCAGAAAAAGAGCGTGGATAGATTTGGTAGAACACGGCTTCGCGCCACCATTCGTTAGTCATTTTCAGTCCAATGCGTTGCTAGTTTTTCACTGTTGTGAGTCATGTTGTCTTTTGTATCGTCGTAATCAACTTTATCTTCCCATTTGAGGCAATCAAATGGGCACACCTCAACACATATGCCGCAGGACATGCAGCGGGAAAAATCAATTCGGAAATCGTCCAACACATTAATTAACCGCGGCTTTGCGCCTTGGGGAGTATTTGGATCTGGTGCTTGGTGAGAATCTAGCGAAATGCACCAGGTTGGGCATTCGCGAACGCATAGCATGCAAGATGTGCAGTCGGATGGTTTGAGCGAAATCACACCGCGTTTTTGAGTCATACGGTTCGCTCCGGATTTTCGGAAGCTCCAATTGGCAGAGACTTGCGACGAGAAGGAGATGCTTTCTCGTTGTTCGGCTCTTTCCCGCCGGGCCAAAGGACTTCGTTGCGTTGTTTCAAAAGGGTGTCGCGGCGCATCGGTGCAGCATCAAGTGCTGCAGAGTTTTTGAGTAAGAGCGGTTCGTTGCTAGATGGTTCGTCAAATTCAATTGCGAATCCTTCAGCGATTTCTCGTTCACTCCATGATGCAGCTGGGAAAACTGATGTGATGCTGGGCGCGAGAACTTTTTCATCGCGCTCGATGGCTGTATAGATGTGAGTGTGTTTTTGGGTTAAAAGATGCAACTCAATTTTGTTTGATTTGATTTGATCTACTGCGGTGAGGATTTCGAAGTTTTCACTTTTGTGTTCAGCAACTTTTGAAACCCAGTTTTCTGGTTCAACAAAAATCATGGCTTGCCTGCCACTGTTGCGAGTATTGCATCCGCCAAAGTTTCTGGTGGCGGTGGACAACCTGGGACGTAACGATCGATCGGGATAACTTGGTCGGCTCCAGGTGTGACCGCGTAGGAATCCCAGTAAGGCCCGCCGGTCGATGCGCAGACCCCGTAGGCGATAGCAAACTTTGGTTCAGAAAGCGCGTCAAAACTGCTCCTAAGCTTGGCTTCATCGGCTTTGGTCAGGGTGCCAGCTACAAGGAGCACATGTGCATCTGCGCTCTCATTTGGCTCAACAATTGTGAGCAAATCTTGAGTCTTAGCCAGATTTAGAGCGGTTGCGACCTCAACTCCACAGCAGGCTAAAGCCATGTGAGTCAGGGATATTCGCATAGGTATGAGGTTACCCTCCAAATAGTGGAAACAGGTGCCATTTTGAGAGCAAAAGGGCGAGAATGAGCCCCTGCCAAAACGCTAATCAAAGGATTTTTGTGACTAAAGAGATTGTGACCCTAGGCCGAGTGGTTATTCGCTTCGCTGGGGACTCAGGCGATGGCATGCAGTTGACTGGAGATCAGTTCACTAGCGCCACCGCAATCTTCGGAAATGACCTCGTAACTCTGCCTGACTTCCCTGCCGAAATTCGCGCACCACAAGGAACTCTGCCTGGTGTCTCGGCATTCCAACTTCACTTTGCTGACCACGAAATCACAACCGCCGGCGATACCCCAACGGCGCTAGTTGCGATGAACCCAGCGGCGTTGAAAGCAAACTTAAAAGATTTGCCCGCAGGGGCCGATTTAATTTTGAACACTGATGAATTCACCCAACGAAATCTCGACAAAGTCGGTTACACCTCAAACCCACTTGAAGATGGTTCATTGGATCAATACAACTTGCATGCGATTGCGATTACATCTTTGGCTGTTGATGCACTTAAAGAATTTGATTTAACTCGCAAAGAAGCTGAACGTTCTAAGAATATGTTCGCGCTCGGTTTGCTTTGCTGGATGTATTCGCGTCCAATGGAAACTCCGCGTAAATACTTGAATGAAAAGTTTGCATCAAAGCCAGTGATTTTGGCAGCAAAC
>JBEBBT010000018.1:0-5539 GCA_041158245.1 Actinomycetota bacterium
GATGCCTTCGAAACCGCATCAGGCAATCAATTAGTTGATTACGACTACAACGACGTTGTCGATTGTGTGTTGGTTTGGTTTCGCGAAGATGACGATGATTTGGTCGATCTGCTTGTAGATGCAATTAGTCCCTTAGCTGAAAACGGAGTTGTTTGGTTGATGACTCCAAAGCCTGGGCGACCTGGCCACGTCACACCAGCCGATATCACCGACAGCGCACCTACTGCTGGCTTGCAGGTAACCAAGACCGTGAGCGCTTCAAAAGATTGGCAAGGCACACGTCTAGTAACGCCAAAAGCCAGTCGTCGCTAAACTTTCGAACTATTCAAACAACCTTTCTGGAGAAAAATGTCTTTATCAGTTGGCCAAGTTGCACCAGACTTTAAATTGAAAAATTCTGATGGTGAAGAAGTAGAGCTTTCGAGCTTTAGAGGCAAAAAAGTAGTTTTAGTTTTCTTCCCATTTGCATTCACTGGAATTTGCACAGCCGAACTTTGTGCTATCCGTGACAATGCAGACGAATTCAAAGATGATGAAACCGTTGTTTTGAGCATCTCTTGCGATTCAGCTCCAACACTGAAGAATTTCAAAGAACAAGAAAACTTCAACCACATTTTGCTCTCTGATTTTTGGCCGCATGGTGAAGTAAGTCGCAAATACGGAGTTTTCCTCGAAGAACGTGGCATGGCAACTCGCGGCACTTTCGTAATTGATCGCGAAGGTGTAATCCAGTGGCTGGTTATCAATGAGCCAGGCGCAGCTCGTAGCACTGCCGACTACCGCGATGCATTGGCAAAAATCGCTTAAAGGTTGCCTGATTTCAAGTTGAGGTGTGGCGTCAGGTACTCTCCGCCTGCCTTAACAAGGGCGTGTAGCTCAGTTGGTTAGAGCACCGGTCTTACAAACCGGTGGTCGTGGGTTCGAGTCCCTCCGCGCCCACTCTTGTTATTTCAAGAGTGCATTTGCACCACAATTACCCCATGACAACTTTTGATCCATGGGCCTATCTAAAAATCCTAGATATTCAGAATTTTGATACCGCACTCGATCAAATCTCGCACAAACTTAAAAACCTACCCGAGCGTGAAGCAGCTGAAAAACTTCGCGCCCAGTTTGAACAACTGAAATATCGCGAAGTCGCAGGAATTACAGAAGTGGCAGACCGCGAACTAGATGTGCGCAAGGCTGAAGCAGATGTGGACCAGGTTCGCATGCGCCTGCAAAAAGATTCTGAGCTTCTGCAATCCGGTGCTATTTCTGATTCCAAGCAACTAACCGAATTGCAACATGAAGTTGATTCATTGAAGCGACGTCAAGATTTACTAGAAGATGAAGAAATCGCAATCCTGCAGCAATTGGAAGATGCACAAAAGAATTTAGAAACTATTCGAGAAGAACTTGCACGAGTTTCGGCCGAGTTGCAAGAAGCAGAAGAACTAGCCACGGTAGTAACAGCACAAATTGAGGTTGAACAGGAAAGTATTGCAACCGAACGTGCGGCCGAAAGTAAATCGGTACCAGAAGAACTCTTGAAAATCTATGAAAAGGTGAGAGCCGATAATCGTGGAATCGGTGCATCTCGCTTTGAAAATGGCCAATGCGAAGGTTGCCGAATCCAATTCAGCAATGCAGACATGATGAAATTCAAGAATGCAGCAGATGGTGAACTTCTCCGTTGTGAAGAATGCCGCGCTATTTTGGTGAAATCCTAAGAAATTAAATGGCTGATTACATAGTTATGGCCGATGGTGGCTCGAGGGGCAATCCAGGAGCAGCTGCATATGGAACAGTTGTAATTGATGTTGGCACTCAAAAAGTGATTATTGAGAAAGCTGGTTACTTAGGGATTGCCACTAACAACTGGGCTGAGTACAACGGATTGATAGCTGGGCTGAAATTAGTTGCAGACCTAAATCCAAACGCCAAAGTGGAAGTTAGATTAGATTCAAAATTAGTAGTCGAACAAATGTCGGGAAGATGGAAAATCAAACATCCAGACATGCAAAAACTAGCGGTTGAAGCATCCAAAATTTTTGCGGCAGAAAATATTTCATACGTTTGGGTGCCACGCGAAGAAAATGCTTTAGCCGACGCCCTTTGCAACGAAGCCTTAGACGCTGTGGCTATTGGTCAAACTGGCCAGATTGAACGCCGCTTTTAAACAAAGACTTCAAGTATGTCTGGTTTACCATTTGTGATGATTAATTCACAATCCCAATCAAGTGACTTCAACTTAGTCAAAAGCTGCTGAGAATTTTTTGTACAGGTTCTGAGTGAAGCTAAATCTCTAGCAATCAAACCTTTGGCGTATTTATTGTTGTGAGAAATGGCTATTTTTTTAGCTGTATTTCCTTTACCAACTCTTGTCATAATTTTTATGACTGCAGTTTTCTCTATCAGGTCACCACTTGGCTGCCAAAATTTCGCATAAGTTCCAGATCGCATATCAACTATGAAGTCAGGGTTTTTAGAACTTAATGCTGCGTCTATTGGACCTGCCCAAGTTTTTGCGATTCCACCAATCTTGGGCAGGACCACATCTCCACTCAATCGGTAATGTGGAATCAAATCTGATGGGGTTAGAAGCCCAAACAAGCCGGATGTGATTAACAAAATTTCATTTGCTCGTTGTTTGGCTGCTTTTGAAAGGGATTGATAATCCAATGCGTCAAAAAGTACCCCTGAATAAATTTCGATTGCAGGGGAAGTCTTTGCAGAGAATAGTTGGCTGTTGCTTTCTACTTCTGCAATTTGTTTTTGAGAGATTCCTAAAACCGTGCAAGCTTTCTTAGGATTTTTTGATAGCCCAACCAACTGCTCTGCGATGCGATTGCGATTTTGGGTCAAGTTGCCGAAACTCATTTTTGCTAGGTTCAATTTCTGCACATTTGTGCCATACGCCTTGGTTTCACTCGGTGGAAGCAAAATGATCATTGCAGATTGTTTACTTTCTATTGCTTATTGGCTCAAGCAGGAGTAGAAAATCTCCTGCAACGGAACTTTCACCACTTAGCGGAATTCGAACCCCCGGGTTTATTTCGCAGGCGATCGCAGAACTTGTGATCCAGGTCCCCACCTGTTGGTACGTGTTCTTTGCGCAAAGAAGGTCCGCACCTAAATCTAGAGTGCGGACCTTCGACTTTGTTGGATTTACAACTTCAGATTAAAGTGTGTTTAACAAAAGAGTGGGTTGGGCGAACGCAGCTTCGGCTGAGGAAAGTCCGGGCTCCAAAGAGCACAGTGGTGGGTAATGCCCACCCGGAGTGATCCGCGGGAAAGTGCCACAGAAAATAACCGCCGACTAGTTCGGTAAGGGTGAAAAGGTGGTGTAAGAGACCACCGCACATCAGGTGACTGATGTGGCTTAGGTAAACCCCACTGGGAGCAAGGTCAAGAGGAAATTCACTCGTGAATTTCTGTGTGGGCGCATGGAGGGCGACTCGTTCGAGTCCACAGGTAGACCGCATGACGATGTAAGTAATTGCATCGCTAGATAGATGTTCGTCTACGACAGAACCCGGCTTATAGACCCACTCTTTTGTGTTTTTCAAAATGCGGATAAATGCCGCTGCCGTTAGTTTTGCGCCCATGGAAACTACCCTAAACATAAGCATGAATATCTGGATTGGTCTGTCAGTACTTCTAGTGGCGATGTTGTTACTAGATTTCTTCACCACCAGAAAACCACACGAAGTTGAATTCAAAGAAGCGGCCGGATGGTCGATTTTTTATATTGCTGTTGCAGTCTTGTTTGGCGTGTGGGTTTGGGTAGTTCACGGCTCACGTTTTGGAACTGAATATTTTGCAGCCTACCTAGTGGAAAAATCACTGTCGGTTGATAACCTATTCGTGTTTGCAATCATTTTGGCGCAGTTTGCAGTTCCGACGATTTTGCATCAGCGGGTGCTTTTATTTGGCGTGGTTCTCGCGCTATTCATGCGCGGTATTTTCATCGCAGTAGGTGCTGCGGCATTGCACGCCTTCGCATTTACATTTGTAATTTTTGGTGCAATCTTGATTTGGACAGGAATCAAACTGTTCCAGCATTGGGATGAAGATCCTGACCCATCCGAAAACAAATCGGTTGCCTTAGTGCGCAAATTTATTCCAATCACAACCGAGTATCACGGTCAAAAAACCTTCGTGAAAATTGACGGCAAGAGATGGGCAACCCCACTCTTTTTGGTGATGGTAGCTGTTGCATCAACCGACCTCTTGTTTGCACTTGACTCAATCCCAGCAACGTTTGGCGTGACCCAAGAGCCATTCTTGGTTTTCACCGCTAATGCATTTGCATTACTCGGTTTACGCGCTCTTTATTTCTTGTTACAAAGCCTGCTTTCAAAGATTGTGTACCTATCAATTGGACTTTCAGCAATCTTGGTATTCATCGGCGTGAAGCTAATCATGACTTACGCACATGAAGCACCATGGCTTATTGAGCAGGGAATTTTGGTTCCGAAGATTCCAATTGCAGTCAGCCTTGGAGTTATTGCTGGAATCCTTGCCATAGCAACTATTGCAAGTGTGATTAAGGTCCGAAAAGATCCATCAGCAACAGCTCACGCAGGTCGCCTCAGTGACGCAGAAGAACCCGAAGCTAACTAAAGATCAGTGCTCAGTTGGAGCCACTTTTCTTCTAACTCGTGTTTTTCAAGTGTGAGTGTCTCTAGCTTTGCATTCAGGTCTTTGAGGGCTGAGAAATCTGTGGACTTTTCAGCCATCTCCTGATGAAGTTTGGAAATCTGCTGGTCCACTTTCGAAAGTTGCCGTTCAATTCTTGACAACTCTTTCTTATCTTCGCGTGATTGGGCAGCAGACGAAGTGGTTTTGTTTTCGCTCGAACTCACTGCCGGAATTGTGATTTGCGCACTTCGCAGTTCAAGATATTGATCAATTCCGCGCGGCAAGTCTTGCAAGGTCTGATCACCTAGCAGTCCGATGAAATTGTCACAGACTCTTTCTAAAAAGTAGCGATCGTGCGAGACGACCAAAATTGTGCCCGCAAAACTATCTAACAGGTCTTCAAGGGCAGCCAAAGTTTCGACGTCAAAATCATTTGTAGGTTCGTCTAGGAAAAGAACATTTGGTTCGCCCATTAACAACCTAGTCAGCTGCAACCGGCGACGTTCGCCACCAGACAGGTCTCGAACTGGAGTCCATTGTGATTCAGTAGTGAAACCTAGGCGTTCGCAAAGCTGAGACGCTGAAAGAGTCTTTCCTTTCCCAATCTCAACGTGTTTCGCAATGCTTTCTACTGCTTCTAGTACTCGCTGATTTGGATCAAGTTCTTCAAGATGCTGGGAGAGATAAGACAACTTAACGGTTTTACCGCGGACAAGATTCCCCGCCTTTACTGGGTTTTCTCCAGATAAAGTTCTTAAAAGTGTGGTCTTGCCGGCACCATTTATGCCAACCAGACCAATTCTCTGGCCAGGACCAATATTCCAATTGATTCGTGAAAGTAAAACATTGCTTCCAGCCGCAATATCTGCATCTTGTAATTCAAAAACGGTCTTTCCTAGTCGCGCGCTTGCAA
>JBEBBT010000019.1:0-2791 GCA_041158245.1 Actinomycetota bacterium
CGAATGAATTTGTTGGCACTGTGATGGATCTTTGCCAAACTCGGCGCGGCATCATGCACGCAATGGACTACTTGAGTGAAGACCGTGTAGAGCTTCGATACACCCTGCCGTTGGCCGAAATTGTTTTTGACTTTTTTGATGCATTGAAGTCTCGCACTCGGGGTTATGCGTCACTTGACTACGAAACCACTGGTTCGCAAACTGCTGACTTGGTGAAGGTAGACATTCTGTTGCATGGAGATCCAGTCGATGCATTCAGCGCGATTGTTCATCGCGATAAAGCGTATGCATACGGGGTATCGATGGCTGGAAAGCTAAAGGAACTTATTCCAAGGCAGCAGTTTGAGGTTCCAATCCAGGCGGCTATCGGTGCACGAGTAATTGCGCGTGAAACTATTCGCGCCATTCGCAAAGACGTACTTGCAAAATGTTACGGTGGTGACATCTCACGTAAGCGCAAACTTCTGGAAAAGCAGAAGGAAGGTAAAAAGCGCATGAAGATGGTGGGACGAGTAGAAGTTCCACAGGAAGCGTTCATTGCAGCCCTTTCCACTGGTGAATCACCAGATAAAGCCGCAAAAGAGAAATAGAAATGTCTGTCCTCTTGCGAGTTTTGGCAGTGGACTCTTTGGTGCCAAAAGATAAAAACGAAAAATGGCTTGCCATTGGCACGGTCATTGACACCTTTGGCAATGGACTCTTCTACACGGTTAGCGCCTTGTATTTCACGCGCATTGTTGGCTTATCCGCACAAGAAGTTGGGGTCGGTTTAGCAATCGCCGCATTTGGTGGAATTTCTGCTTCTTTGATTTTTGGTCGACTTGCGGATTTATGGGGACCGCGCGGCCTTGCGGTTTATGTAACTTTCATTTGTGCAATTGTTGATTTCACTTATTTGTTCGCAGATGATTTTTTGAGTTTCGTATTGATTGCAACTCTAATTTCATTCCTAGATCGTGGTGGAGCTGCAGGCAGAACTGTGATCATTAGTCGAGTTGGTGGACCAGATGGCAGAGTCAGGATTCGTGCTTACCTTCGTGCGGTAACCAACGTGGGAATTGGGCTAGGTTCATTCGTCGCAGGATTTGCACTGGTAGTTGATGAGGCCTGGGCTTATCAAGCAATCATCATTGTCAATGCACTAACAACTTTTGCAAAAACGTATGCGAATTGGAAGATGCCGCATTTCCCACCGCTACCCGGAGCTAAACATGAAAAAGCAACTCGAGCGCTTAGGGACAAAGCTTTTGTTTCGTTAACTCTTGCAAACGCTGTCCTTGCAATTCACTATCACATGCTTGATTTAGCAGTTCCGCTTTGGGTGGCTTCGCATACTCAAGCTCCAACTTGGGTGGTGGCGGCTGCATTCTTGCTAAACACAATTGCCTGCGTTTTATTCCAGGTTCGAATGGCTAGAGGAACTGAAGACCCGGTAGATGCAGGAAATGCGACTAGACAAGGTAGTTATTGGTTGGCGCTTTCCACAGTTGTGTACGCAGCTGCGACTTATCCGTCATCGCCAACACTTGCAACAATTGCAATTTTGGCAGGCGCGATTATTCACGTAACAGGCGAACTTCGCCAAGCAGCTGGTTCGTTTGGGATTGGCTATGGAATTCCACCCGAACATTTGCAAGGGCAATACCAAGGTGTTTGGAGTTTAAGTTTGAGCGCCAGTCATTTTGTCTCACCCATCATTTTGACATTTCTATGTCTAGGTTTAGGTGTCACAGGCTGGTTGATTCTTGGCGTAATTTTCTTGGCTATGGGCGCAATCACTCCACCTCTGGTTAAAGCAGCATTGAAGGCTCAACATGGCCAGCAAACAACTTGATGGTGAAGTAGCTCCACTTGATGGAGCGTTACCAACAGATCGACTAAATGGAATTGGATCGAAACCACTCAGCATTTATTTGCACGTTCCATACTGCTCTAGCAGATGTGGATATTGCGACTTCAACACCTACACTTTTAATGAACTTGGCGAAAATCACTCATTGAAATGGCTTGTGGGAGTGAAACAAGAAATTGAACTTGCCAGCAAGGTCTTAGGCGAAGCTCCACATATATCGACCATTTTTGTTGGTGGTGGTACACCAACGCTACTTTCGGCAGAAGATTTGGTAGCAGCGATTGAAAGTTTAAAAGATACATTTGGATTTGTTGAAGATATCGAAATCACCGCAGAAGCAAATCCAGACTCGGTTGATTTAGAAAAACTTCGCGCACTTCGCCAAGGTGGCTTTAATCGAATCTCGTTTGGTATGCAGAGTGCCGTCCCATCAGTTTTGAAAGTGCTTGAGCGAACCCATAATCCAGACAACGTTGCAAAAGCTGTTGGAATGGCGCGCGAAGCAGGTTTTACTGAAATTAATTTGGACCTAATTTACGGAACACCTGGTGAATCAAATGCAGATCTAGAAGTTTCAGTCGCTGCAGTTCTGGCCCTTGATGTTGAACATGTATCAGCGTATGCGTTAATTGTTGAAGAAGGCACACGGCTTGCTCGCTCTATTGCTAAAAAAGAAATTCCACATCCTGATGATGACGACATGGCAGATAAATATTTGTTAATTGATGCTGCATTTACGCAAGCTGGGCTAAATTGGTATGAAGTATCAAACTGGTCGAAGCCAAATAGTGAATGCCGGCACAACATGCATTATTGGAAGAGTGAGAATTGGTGGGGAATCGGTCCAGGCGCTCACTCCCATATAAATGGAGTGCGCTGGTGGAATGAGAAATTGCCAAGAATTTGGTCTGAGCGACTAGCGGCTGGAAATAGTCCAGC
>JBEBBT010000020.1:0-4021 GCA_041158245.1 Actinomycetota bacterium
TTTATGTAAGCAGAAATTAGCGAAGCTGCGTTTTTACCTTTTTTACCAAAATGGATTTCGGCAGGAATCGAAATCTCTCTTTGGTCGTAGTTTCCAACTTCAGCAATTTTGAAACCACGAACACCTAAAACTTCGGCAGTAATGCCAGCCATTCCAACTCGACGCGAGGCGTTGTAAACATTTACTTCGAAAGATTTCTTTGCAGGCACATAATCACGAGGGAAAACAGCCAAGGTAATGCAGGAAACCGGATCTCCACCTTCAACTAAAACATCTTTAGGGGTGTGGCTGAACCAACCGGTTCCAAATCCAATTATGAAAATGCCAAGGCAAATTGCAGTCAATTGAGCCATGCGCTTACGTCGTTCTAGTCGTTTTGCGCGAAAACTAATTTCTGGCATTTCACCCCACTTTCTGGTGGCGGAGGATGCGGGATTTGAACCCGCGAGGGCGTTAACCCAACACGCTTTCCAAGCGTGCGCCATAGGCCACTAGGCGAATCCTCCGTGGCGAAGGATAGTGACGCTAGCGGTGCTCAAAATCCGTGCTCAGTGCGGACTATCACCTTGAGCAAAAGGTTCTTAGACTTCCGCCCGACCCCTCGTGCGACGACACCTCGCCCAACTCCCCCAGGGCCGGAAGGCAGCAAGGGTAAGCAAGCTCTGTTGGGTGTGCGGGGGGTCCCAATTAATTCTTAGATGAGTCACAAAACAGGATTAGGTTCGCCACGTGTCATTAGCGCTTTATAGAACGTATCGCCCAGGAAAATTTGCAGATGTGATTGGGCAAGATCACGTAACCGAGCCATTAAAACGTGCCCTTGCAAGTGATCGCACCCACCACGCTTATTTATTTTCAGGTCCACGTGGTTGTGGCAAAACTTCAAGCGCTCGAATTCTTGCTCGTTCTTTAAATTGCGCAAACGGACCAACCGCCGAACCTTGTGGAACTTGCCCTTCATGCATTGACCTCGCGCCTAATGGCAACGGCTCACTAGATGTCATCGAATTAGACGCCGCATCAAACCGCGGTATCGATCAGGCTCGCGAATTACGTGAACAAGCAATGTATGCACCAGCTGGTTCACGCTTTCGTATTTACATCATTGACGAAGCACATCAATTAACAACAGAAGCGGCAAACGCACTTTTGAAATTAGTTGAAGAACCTCCAGCTCATTTACGTTTCATTTTTGCAACCACCGAACCTGAAAAACTTCTTTCAACCATTCGTTCGCGAACCCATCACTATCCATTCCGACTTGTGCCAACTTCTATTTTGCAAGAGCACTTAGCAAAAGTTTGTGAAGCCGAAAATGTTTCCGCAGATCCAGCAGCTTTGGCACTGGCAGCAAAAGCTGGCGCGGGTTCGGTTCGTGATGCACTAAGCGTGCTTGGGCAGTTGGTTGGTGGTGCTGGTAAAGATGGCATCACTTACGAAGATGCAGTGACTCAACTTGGCTTCACTTCTGACTCACTTATTGATGATGTAATCAACTCACTCTTGAATGAAGATGGTGCAACTCTTTTCAAAGTAATCGACAGCGTTGTTTCAAGTGGTCACGATCCACGTCGCTTCGCAACAGACTTGCTAGAACGTTTGCGCGACCTAATCATTCTCAACGCAGCACCTGAAGCTGCCGAACACGGATTGATCCATCAACCAGCAGATCGAATTGAAACCCTTAAACAACAAGCAAATGCGTTGGGTGGTGCAGCACTAACTCGAGCAGCAGAAATTGTTTCAAATGGAATCACTGCTTTGCGTGGTGCAACCACACCAAGATTGCATCTCGAACTACTTGCCTCACGATTGCTAGTAAATTCAAAAGAGTCAGACAGTGCTGCAATCTTGGCCCGACTTGATGGCCTCGAGCGCAAAATTGCTCAAGGAATTGCAGTTGCTGCGACCAATGCACCTGCTGTAGCGCCTGCACCAGCCGCAAAATCTTCACCACCACCAAAACTTTCAGATATTGCACCAGCTACAAAAACTGCAACTAAAAAAGAAATCAAAACTGAATCAGCTGCAGAGCCCGCGAAACCAGAAGTCGCAGAAGAAGCTGTTGTCACAGAAATTTCAAGCGAAGAATCTCCGGTCACTGCCGCAGCAGAAATTTCACTTGAATCGCTGAAGGGTCTATGGACCACAGTGCTAAACACATTGCGCGACATGGAAGGTGGCGGACGAGTTGCTTGGTCGGTGGCTGTGGCTGGCTATCCAACCGCAGTCGCAGGTGATGCAGTAACAATCACTTTTGGAAACGTTGGGCCAATTGATATTGCAAAGAAGCGTGGCGTCGACAAACTATTAGTGCAAGCTGTCGAATTAGTTTTTGGTAAGAAAGTTTCGGTTGCCTTAGAACACGTAGAAGGATTCACTGCACCAGAACCAAACACCAGCGCACCAGACATTTCGCCTAAGCCAGTTGCAAAAGCTCAACCGGTTGTAACTGAAGTAGCTGCGGAAGATGTTCCAGATGAAGAAATTGTTTCGGAAGATGATCCAGTTTTAGATTTAGCAACTGGAACCGAACTTGTGCAAAAAATGTTTGGCGGAAAAGTCATTGAAGAATATGACGAAAAGAAAAAGCGCTGATGTACGAAGGCATTCTTCAAGACTTAATTGATGAGCTTGGAAAGCTTCCAGGCGTTGGCCCAAAAATGGCACAACGAATCGCAGTGCACCTTCTCCAATCAGATCCTGATACGCCAAAGAAACTCGCGGACCTGCTTTTGGTTTTACAAGACCGAGTTAATTTCTGCGAGATGTGTGGAACGGTTTCAGAAGAAGCGCAATGTCGCATCTGTCGCGATCCACGGCGTGATGTTTCACAGATTTGTGTAGTAGAAGAATCAAAAGATGTGATTGCGATTGAACGTAGCCGTGAATTCAATGGCCGCTATCACGTGCTTGGCGGTTCAATTAATCCTTCACAGGACATCGGCCCAGGTCAGCTTCGCATCAAAGAACTAATCACCCGACTCCAAGACGGGGCCGTGCAGGAAGTCATCATTGCCACCGATCCCGATATGGAAGGTGAAGCCACCTCCACATACCTAGCGCGGCATCTAGGTCCGTTAGGCGTAACCGTGTCCCGAATTGCGACCGGTCTACAAATGGGTGGCGACCTCGAATATGCAGATGAAGTGACTATTGGACGTGCACTTTCAGGTCGAAGAATCATTAGTAAGGGAGAAATCTCATAGTTTGAGATTTTTAAGTGTCTCAATATTTGGAATAATCTGAATTTCACTAATTCTTGATGTAAAACTTCCGCCCTGACCAATTCATTAATTAGTTCAAAGGGTGCAAATGGGTTTAGTAGTCCAAAAGTACGGCGGTTCCTCCGTCGCTGACGCGGCCTCAATTAAGCGGGTTGCTCAGCGAATTGTGGAGACAAAGAAAGCCGGCAATCAGGTGGTCGTCGTGGTCTCAGCCATGGGCGACACCACCGATGAATTGATAGATCTGGCCAATCAGGTTTCACCACTTCCAGCGCCTCGTGAACTAGATATGTTGCTAACTGCAGGCGAGCGAATTTCGATGGCACTAGTAGCAATGGCGGTTGGCCAACTTGGTTTTGAGGCTCGTTCATTCACAGGTTCGCAAGCCGGTGTGATTACTGACTCTGTTCACGGTAAAGCTCGAATCATTGACGTAACGCCGGGCCGAATTCGTACTGCAATTGATGAAGGTGCAATCGCAATCGTCGCTGGCTTTCAAGGTGTTAGCCAAGATTCAAAAGACATCACAACTTTAGGTCGCGGTGGTTCTGACACAACCGCAGTTGCATTAGCTGCAGCACTAGAAGCAGATGTTTGTGAAATTTATACAGATGTTGATGGTGTGTTCTCAGCAGATCCGCGCATCGTCCCGCATGCCCGCCAACTTTCAGCTATCTCTTATGAAGAAATGTTGGAGATGGCAGCAAGTGGCGCAAAAGTTTTACATCTTCGATGCGTTGAGTACGCACGTCGATTCGATCTACCAATTCATGTCCGTTCTTCATTTTCAAACA
>JBEBBT010000021.1:0-4414 GCA_041158245.1 Actinomycetota bacterium
AAGCTGCAATATCAAGTGTGCCAGCAAGCTGCATTGGCTGATTTGCAACAATTCCAACCGCATGGCCTTCGACTCGGCCAAATCCGACAATGATGTTTGGTGCAAACATCGGCTGCACTTCAAGGAAGTCATTGTCATCAAGGATGTGGCTGAAAACGGCATGCATGTCGTATGGCTGATTTGCCGAATCTGGAATCAAAGAATCAAGTTCTAAATCTTCTGGAGTAATTTCCAAACTTGCTTCCCAGGGGTAGGCCGGTGGTTCTTCCATATTGTTGCTTGGCAAGTATGAAAGCAGAGTCTTTACATAATCGAATGCTTCATCTTCATTTGATGCCATGTAGTGCGCAACACCTGATTTCGCATTGTGAGTGCGAGCTCCACCAAGGTCTTCAAAACTTACATCTTCACCAGTTACAGTTTTAATTACTTCTGGACCAGTAATAAACATGTGTGATGTTTGATCAACCATAATCGTGAAGTCAGTTAGAGCTGGGCTGTAAACAGCTCCACCAGCACATGGGCCAAGAATCAAAGAGATTTGCGGAATCACACCTGATGAATGCACATTGCGACGGAAAATTTCACCGTATTGGTTTAGCGATGCCACGCCTTCTTGAATACGTGCACCGCCCGAATCGTTAAGGCCAATCACTGGGCATCCGGTTTTTAATGCAAGATCCATAACTTTGGTAATTTTTTCGCCAACAACTTCACCTAGCGAACCACCAAAGATCGTGAAGTCTTGTGCGAATACACAAACTGGTCGGCCATCGATGGTGCCGTAGCCAGTGAAAACGCCGTCGCCAGCTGGGCGAGACTTTTCCATTCCGAAAGCGTAAGAACGATGTTTTCTAAAACCATCGATGATTTGAAAAGAACCTTCGTCAAGCAAAGCGTTGATGCGGTCGTATGCACCATTCTTTCCGCGAGTCTGCTGCTTCTGAGTTGCGGCATCGCGGCGGCTCTTGGCCTCGGCGCGACGCACTTCTAGTCCGTGCAACTTGCCAGCTGTTGTGTGCGGGTTGATCACATTTTCAGCGTTTGGTTCGGCTGACATTGTTCTCCTTGGGTCTTCTTCGGCGTACCGTAGCCGAGTGACCACACCTACTAACAAGTCATCTGGGTTACTTGCCGATAGCTCCGTGCTCAATTCACTCATAAATGAGGCCAAAATCTCGGCCCAAGTTGAGGTTTTGCCGTCGGTGGATTCCACCCAAAAAGTGCTGCTTTCGAGAGACCCAGAATCCCTCACAGAGGGGCTGACTCTTGTAACTCATCATCAAACCGCAGGCATCGGCCGGCTAGGTCGTTCATGGGAAAGTGAACCGGGCGACGGGGTAATGATGTCTTTTGTATTTCGAAATAAAGATTCGCTGCTTCCGCTATTTGTGGGTACAGCATTGATCAAAGCAATAGAGAAGCACTTGCCAGACGTGCAACTCAAATGGCCTAATGATTTAGTTATTCAAGATCGTGAAGGTAAAACTTGGAAGCTTGGCGGCATTGTTTTACAGCGCCATGAAAAGGATTCAAACGTTGTGGTGGCTGGAATCGGAATCAACTTAAAGTTTTCTGGTTCGCGCCCAACTGATGAAGCAACATCGCTCCAAGACTGGATGGAGAACCTTCCAGATGTTAATCAGTTAATTTTTGAAATCATCAGACAATTATGTATTCCAATTTCAAATGTGGTTGAAGTTTATAAAAAATCCAGTGCCACGATTGGCAAGGAAGTAATTGTGCAAATGCTAAATGCGCCAGATGTAATTGGAAGAGCTGTTGACGTTTCAGATGCAGGTGGATTAGTAATCGAAACTTTAAATGGACGTGCTGAAGTTCAAACGGGAGATGTAAAACACCTTCGTTCTAGTGAATGAAAACAAACTTTCGATAAGTCACGAATCTAAATAAGGTTCCAAGTCCAACGCCAATAAAGTTTGCAGAAATGTTGTCTGCTAGTGCGCTATCAAGGCCGAGCAAATAGTGGCTGATCCACAAACAAACCACGGCAATCACCATTGCCACAATGTTTAGTCCGAAGAACCAAATAATTTCTTTGCGTTTGTCTTGGCCGTTTCGAGTCGCGTAGGTCCATTTTTTATTTCCAAAATATGCAACTAAAGTGGCAAGAAAAGCAGAAATAACTTTTGCCGTTAGTGGTTTACTCGCCAAAGGTGCAAAATCTCCAGCGAACCGAAGCAGATTAAAAACCCCAAAATCCACAACATATGCAACTGCCCCGACGGTTAAGAATTTTGATGCTTCTGGCACCAAGTTTTGCATCCGTTTTACGAGGCTCACGCTCTCAAGAGTAGGGCAAATGCATTCTGAAATTCGTTTAGGCTTGGGCTGTGGCAAAAGCGCACGGATTTCCTACCGTTGTGATGATTGGCGGAGGCCAGTTGTCGCGCATGACCCAACAAGCTGCAATTGCGCTGGGGGTCGAGTTACGAGTACTTTCTCAAAGTCCAACCGATAGTGCCGCTCAAGTTGTGGGTGAAGTTTTTATCGGAGCGCACGATGACCCTTCGGCGATTAACGCAATTGCTACAGGTGCGGATGTAATCACTTTCGATCATGAACATGTGCCACTGGAAATTATTCGAGACCTCGAAAATCGTGGCGTAAACGTTCGTCCAAGTTCTAACGCATTAGCCCACGCACAAGACAAAGTTTTGATGCGCCAAAAACTTGCATCACTTGGGATTGCGCAACCAAAATGGAAAGTGCTGGAATCTGTTTCAGATGGAGTGGAATTCGCACAAGCAGTTTCTTATCCGTTCATCATCAAAGTTTCGCGCGGTGGTTATGACGGCCGCGGAGTTTGGGTTTGCAAAAATGAAACTGAACTCGCTGAAATTTTGTCGCAACCAATTTCTAGCGATGTGCAGTGGCTTGCAGAAGAATTTATTCCGTTTGAGAGAGAACTAAGTGCACAAGTTGCGCGGTCCCCTCATCCGCAGATGATTGCGTATCCGGTGGTAGAGACTCAACAAAAAGACGGCATGTGTTCAGTGGTGATTTCGCCGGCTCCAAACCTGGCACCAGAACGTGCAGTTGAAGCACAAAAAATGGCGATGAAAATTGCTGATGCACTAGATGTAACTGGAATGCTGGCAGTGGAATTGTTCGACGCCGGCAATGAGATTTTGGTCAATGAACTTGCAATGCGTCCACACAACAGCGGCCATTGGTCGATGGATGGTGCAATCACAAGTCAGTTTGAAAATCACTTGCGAGCTGTTCTGGATTTGCCTTTGGGTTCACCAAAAGCAAAGAGTGAGTGGACCGTGATGGTGAATGTGATTGGTGGGGACTTTCCAGATATGTATCACGCCTATAAACACGTAATGGCGCGCGACCCACACGTAAAGATTCATATGTACGGCAAAGAAGTCCGTAAAGGACGCAAAATTGGCCATGTAAATGTGAGCGGTGAAGATCTAAATGATGTTCTACGCAGAGCTCAACATGCAGCTGATTACTTAATTGGCAATATCGAGGAGTAAAGATGGCAGACCTTCCACTTGTTTCAATCGTGATGGGCAGTGATTCTGACTGGCCAACTATGGAAGCAGCCTCAAAGATTTTGGAAGACTTTTCAATTCCACATGAAACAGATGTTGTTTCAGCTCATCGAATGCCACAAGCAATGTTGGACTTTGCAAAAAATGCCCAAGCTCGCGGCATTAAAGTAATTATTGCTGGTGCAGGCGGAGCCGCGCATTTGCCAGGCATGATTGCATCCGCTACCTCACTTCCTGTGATTGGAGTTCCGGTTCCGCTTTCACAATTGGACGGTATGGATTCACTACTTTCTATTGTGCAAATGCCTGGTGGAGTTCCAGTTGCAACTGTTGGAATTGGAAACGCGAAAAATGCTGGATTGCTTGCAGTGAAAATTTTGGCAACTAGCGACGTAGCTTTGACTGAACAAATGAACACCTACATGCAAGATCTTGAAAACCAAGCACGAGCAAAGGGTGAAGTAGTACGTCGTAAACGTCAAACACCTGGATTTACGAATTAATGCAAACAAATATTTACGGAACAGATGAGTTAGCTGAACAAATTTTGGAATCAGCTGAAGTCTGGGCGGTTGTCGGACTTGGGCAAGATGAAACCAAACCAGCTTTTGGTGTAGCAAAAATTTTGCAAGAATACGGAAAAAAAATTATTCCGATTCATCCACGGGCTGAAGTGGTGCATGGCGAAAAAGGTTACAAAACTTTGGCTGAAGCAGTTGCTGATGGTCACAAGATTGATGTTGTGGATTGCTTTGTTGCAGCCAAGCGAGTCGGACAAATAGTGGATGAAGCAATTGCTTTGAAACTCCCAACGGTATGGATGCAACTTGAAATCATCGACGAAGATGCTGCGAAACGAGCAATTGATTCCCAAATGCAAGTAA
>JBEBBT010000022.1:0-12275 GCA_041158245.1 Actinomycetota bacterium
TTGAATCTGTTGAAGCCTAAATTAGATGCAGTTCGCGATGGGTACCAAGTAACTTCATTCAATGGATTCAAAGCCAAGCAAATTGGTAAGTACAAAACCAAGAGCGGTCAAAACAAGAATCGAAGAGTGGAAATTCAATTGCTCGGTTAAGCGAGCCAAGCCCTCGGATATTTTTGAATGAAATTATCTGCAATCTTCAGATACCCAGCGGCATCTGGATGAATTCCGTCGGGTAAGGACTGCGCTTCAACTTCATTGAAGAGTTTTAGCCCATCCAAATAAAAAATATTTGGATCTGTTAAAGCTCGGGCAGCAACTATTTCTTCGAGAGCTTTTCGTATCCCGCGCAACGTGAGCTCACCAATCCAACTATGAGTTTCACTGAATTGTTGACCTTCGATTTTGCCATCAGCATTTGTAGATGAAGGTCCTGGATTGTTTTCATGAGCGGGGCAACAGATTGGTGAAATCACCAGAATTTTTGCAGTTGGATTTCCTTCACGAATGGTGTCTATGAAACCGTGAACTGCAGGTGCGAAAGTTGTCGCAGTGTGGTTCGCACCGTTCACAATGTTGATTCCAACTTTTAGACTAATTAAGTCTGCGGGCAAGTCTCGAATTGTGCGAGCAGCAAACTGTTCAAGGTTTGCACATCCACTCATAGCTAAGTTGTAAAGATCTAGTCCTAGTTTTCTCGCTACTGCTACCGGCCAAACACCAATCGGCGAATCGGCATCTTCACAATGACTAATTGAGCTTCCGTAATGCACCCACCTCGGCTGATGAGTTGTTTGCGCTGGTTTCCAATCCGCATTTGCTTCAAGATTGATCACTTCAATCGGACAGTTCTGAGGCAACCAAATCTGCACAAATCGAGCAGTTGAAGTAGGAGAAAGACTGAAAACCGCTATCGAATCTTCACCATCAACAATTTCGGCAACTTCCATTCCTTTCCAAACCCGCAAATCACCATTTGTATGCGAAATGCTGTGTTCAAAATCGCTTGTTGTTATTGAGATTGTTGTTGGCCCTGCAATCCAGTTGAACTCAGGTGAGCTGTCACGCAATGAACGATATGTAAGCGTTATTTGAGTCGCTTCAGTTTCGATTTCAAAGCGGGCTCCAGAAAGACGCTCTGCCATTTTTCTGATGTTAGAACTGGCTTGCTGAGTTTCGTAAGTCCAAGCTGGGAGCCGGCTGAAGGACAAACCCCGACTAGTGAGAAAAGTTTGTGCAACTCCTCGAACACTTTGCCGGAGCTTCTCTTCTAATGCTAAATCCATCGCGGGACTATTCATGACTATAGAGACTTTCTGTAAAGCAAGATGCGCTTAGGAACTCGGTTGCCGACTACTTCGTAATCCTCATGGCGGACGGTCTTCCAAACTCCATTGATGTCGGTGTTTAAAAGTTCATCTCGGTACCCGGTGTTTACTAGCACTTCAATTTTAGATTTGCCGTGTGAACGAGTGAAAACCATCGCATGATTCTTAAGTTCTTCTACTTTTAAGTCGCCATGACTCAGGGCCTTCATCTGCCGCATCCGAATCCATTCACGTGTGAACGAATGCGTAACTGCTTGGTCATGATTCAATTCTTTTGGAAAAGAAGTTCTGCATCCGGGATCGTTTTCTCCAGGAGTCGCAAGTTCTGTTCCATAGTAAACAATCGGAATTCCTGGCATCAAAATGTTCAATGCAAAACCAATCAAGAAGGCTTCATAATCATGTTTGCATTGAGTGAGAAAGCGAGCGGTGTCGTGACTATCTACAAAATTCCAAAGCAAACTGCCATCACTCCAGGATTGCGCGTATCTAGTCACATCAAGAATGAAGTCTTCTGAGTCGCACCGCATATGGACTGTGTAGTCCAGGATTCGGTTGCCGGTTTTGTAGTTTTGTACTGATTCAAAATGTTTAGCGAAAGTCCAGTCTGTCCAGGCTTCTGCAACTATGAATTGCGCTGAAGGGATGTGCTTTGTCATCTTACGCAACTTTTTCCAAACCGAGTTGTCAACTTTGTATGGAACATCAAATCGCCAGCCAGCAATTCCAAACTTGTCCCAGTGCTCCATTACGGATGCAATATGTTTTAAAACATGCTTATTTTCGAGATTAAGTTTCGGAAGGGACTGCGCACTCCCAAAGGTTTGGTATGAACCATCTTGGTAAATGAAAAATTGATCTGCAAGCTTTTTGTCACCGTGCATTGCGGCTACGAAATCTGGATAGTGGTCGCCAACATGATTGAAAACGCCATCAATAATTACACCCATGCCGAGAGCCTTGGCTTTCGAGACTAATTGCCGGAAATCTTCTTCAGTGCCCAAGAGCGGATCAATTTTCATGTAATCATGTGCGTCATACCGGTGATTTGAGTGAGCACTGAATATCGGGTTGAAATAAATATTTTTAACACCAAGGTCAGCAATGTATTCAAGCCGATTTGTAATTCCTCTTAAGTTTCCACCAAAGAAATTTTGTGGGGTGGGCTCAGAATTCCAATCCACTAATTCTCGATCCGAAGCCACGCTTTCATCACGCGCAAACCTGTCTGGGAATATTTGATAAACCGCACCAGCTCTAAGCTGGTCAAATTTGTCCGATGACGTTGCGCTATAACGAATTTTCATTAACCCAATCTATTAGTGATGGACATCAGATTGCTGTAGTCCACCCCTAGACTCTTCGAGTGGCAAAGCGCAAAAGAAAACTTCCAATCCTTCGAATAGAAGGAATAGCGCTCGTGTTGTTTTCATTAGCCGCTTATTCGCAATTTAACCTGTCATATATATGGGCGGTCGCTGCAGTTCTTTTGCCTGACCTTTTATTTCCAAAGAAGTTTCGTGAGAATCGAAAAGTGGAAATTGTCTACGACCTTTTGCACACCTATCCACTCCCTTGCATTGCAATGTTCTTGTCGGTGGTGACAGATTTCAGATTTGAACATGCAAGTACCGCATACATATTTCTTTGGTTCACACACATTGGCTTTGACCGGCTCATCGGAAGAGGCGCAAAATATGACGGCGTTTTTGTCGATCGCCAGTTGGCCCTTGCCCGCCAATTGTTAGGCGAGCCACCACTCGAGGGTGATGAGCAATACACAAAACCAGAACCGCCTAAAACCCCCTCGAAATGGGGCGATTAAGTCCGAATCTATCGGCACCTCTTAAGCAGTTCCAATCTTTTGCGAAGCGCCCTTCTAGCGCCCATACTTGCACCCGAAAGCGATTCTTATCGGGAGAAAAAATGACTGATTCAGCAAAGTGCCCCGTTCCACACGGTGGTCAAACAAGTTCTGTGCAAACCCCAGTTAAATGGTGGCCAAACGCACTTAATTTGGACATCTTGCATCAACACGACACCAAAGTAAATCCGCTCGATCCAGATTTTGACTACCAAGAAGCGGTAAAGACACTCGACTTTGACGCACTTAAGAAAGACTTAACAGATTTAATGACCGAAAGCCAAGAATGGTGGCCAGCTGACTGGGGTCACTACGGCGGATTGATGATTCGCATGGCTTGGCACGCTGCAGGTTCATACCGAACCGCTGATGGACGCGGTGGTGGTGGCACCGGCAATCAACGCTTCGCACCACTCAACTCTTGGCCGGACAACACAAACCTCGACAAGGCTCGTCGACTGTTGTGGCCAATCAAAAAGAAATACGGCAACAAAATTAGTTGGGCCGACTTAATGATTTTGGCTGGAAACATTGCTTACGAATCCATGGGTCTTAAGACATTTGGTTTTGGTTATGGACGCGCAGATATTTGGCATCCAGAAATTGATGTTTATTGGGGTGCCGAAAAAGAATGGCTAGCACCAAGTGATGAACGTTATGAAAACGTTGAAGATGCATCGACTATGGAAAATCCATTAGCAGCTGTTCAAATGGGTTTGATTTATGTAAACCCAGAAGGCGTAAATGGAAAACCAGATCCATTAAAAACTGCCCAACATATCCGCGAGACTTTTGCGCGCATGGCAATGAACGATGAAGAAACCGTGGCTTTGACTGCCGGTGGTCACACTGTTGGTAAAGCACATGGAAATGGCAGTGCTGCAAATCTTGGACCAGAACCAGAAGCAGCTGACATCAGCGAACAAGGTCTTGGTTGGAACAACCACAAGACTCGTGGCATTGGGCGCGACACTGTAACCAGTGGCATCGAAGGTGCATGGACAACTCACCCAACTAAATGGGACAACGGCTACTTTGATTTGCTTTTCAAATATGAATGGCAATTAACGAAGTCTCCAGCTGGTGCAAACCAATACGAACCAGTCAACATTGCCGAAGAAGATAAGCCTGTTGATGTTGAAGATCCATCAAAGCGTTACAACCCGATGATGACCGACGCAGACATGGCGATGATCAAAGATCCGATTTATCGAAAGATTTCTGAGCGTTTCCGTGACGATCAGGATTACTTCAGCGAAGTATTCGCACGCGCATGGTTCAAACTAACTCACCGCGATATGGGTCCAAAGGTTCGCTACATCGGCCCAGAAGTTCCGGCAGAAGATTTGATTTGGCAAGATCCAGTTCCAGCTGGAAACAGCAAATACGATGTTGATGCTGTTAAAGCAAAGATTGCCGCTAGTGGCCTAAGCGTTGCTGACATGGTGTCAACCGCTTGGGATAGTGCCCGCACTTTCCGTGGCTCTGACTTCCGCGGTGGAGCAAACGGTGCACGAATTCGCCTAGAGCCACAACGCAGTTGGGAAGGCAACGAGCCAGAACGCTTAAACAAGGTACTGGCGGTACTCGAACCAATCGCCAAGGAATTCAACATCAGTGTTGCAGACGTAATTGTCTTGGCAGGAAATGTTGGCGTTGAAAAAGCAGCGAAAGCGGCCGGCTTCGACGTAACCGTGCCATTTGCACCAGGTCGTGGTGACGCGACAGCAGAACAAACTGATGCCGAATCATTCGAGGTTCTTGAACCAATTCATGATGGCTACCGCAACTGGGTTAAGAAGAACTACATGGTTAGCCCTGAAGAATTGCTGCTTGATCGCACACAACTTATGGGCCTCACTGCTCCAGAAATGACAGTGCTCATCGGCGGTATGCGTGCGCTTGGCACCAATCACGGTGGAACTAAGCACGGCGTATTCACGGATCGCGAAGGTCAACTAACCACTGACTTCTTTGTGAACCTCACAGACATGGCTTACGTATGGGAACCAGCCGGTGAAAACCTCTACAACATTCGCTCTCGTAAAGATGGCAAAGTGAAGTGGACTGCTACCCGAGTTGATTTGGTATTTGGTTCAAATTCAATTCTGCGTGCATATGCTGAGGTCTACGCTCAAGATGACAACAAAGAGAAGTTCGTAAAAGACTTTGTTGCAGCTTGGACAAAAGTAATGAACGCTGATCGCTTCGACATCTAAGAACAAAAACAAACGGCCTAGGAATCAACCTAGGCCGTTTGTTTTTTATCTACTTAGCTAGATCCCAAATGTTGTCGCCACGTAAAACCACATCTGATCCACCATCGATATAAATGGTTTGACCGGTCATGTGGGTGTTGTCTTCACTTGTTAGCCAAATTAAGGCTTTTGCGATTACTTCTGGTTTCATCAAACCATTTAGTGGCATTGGCACTATTTCTAGCAATCCTTTGCGAGCTTCCTCAGTTGCGATCATGTCTGCAACCATCGGAGTTTCAACAATTCCAGGACCAACAGCATTGATTGGAATTCCAGCGCCTGCCCATTGAGCGGTTGGTGCGACTTTACGAATCCAGCGACTTACAGCGCGCTTTGTGGAACCATAAATCAATTGCTCCATTCCCCCACCAGCAGCAACAAGTTCATCTGCACGACCACAGGCTTTAACTTCTTCATTAGCTAGCATCAAGTCAACAAGTTGAGGATCGTTTGGCATTAGAGATGCCATCGATGAGGTGACTGCCACTCTTGGAGCTTTACTCCTCGAAAGTTCTGGCAAAATCTCTTCAAGAAACTCTTTAACACCAAAGTAATTAACAGAAACAGTTGCTGGAATTGGGTGCGCTAGTCCAGCGCATGCAATTACTGCATCAACATTTCCATGAGCAGCTTCAACAGCTTTTTGAGCGCCCAGTGCGCGACCAGCCGGTGTGCTTAAATCTGCTTCAACATCTGCATTTTTAATATCAACACCAACTACGGTTGCACCAGCGGCAAGTAGCAATTCGCGTGTTTTAGCACCAATGCCCGATCCGGCACCTGTGACTACATATGTTCTGGACATTTTGACCCCATTCTGAAGCTTCCTCTTTGGCCTCGGTGCCAGATTAGGTTTATTCCACTTGGAATGTAAGTGGCAAAAGTCCTGCAATTTTGTGCAGACTAGATTTAGCACATGCCTGATAAGAGTGACCGCGCTTCCCACTTCCCTGCTATCGAGAAGAAGTATGGCCAGCCAATGACCTACTGGCACTCGCTTATGAAGGAACTTTCGGATTTAAAGTATCCCGAGCAGATCGCCTATTTAAAAGAGAACCATGGTTTTTCACAAAATCATGCCAATGCTCTAGTGATGTATTCGCGTGGGTCTACGACATCTAAGAGATTCACCACTTTGACCCAATACCTAGAGCCGCACGAAGCAGATAAAAAGAAAACTGTAAAAGCCATCTTTAAAACCCTTCAAGAGGCTTTTCCAAAATCAGAATTAGTGATGGCTTGGAATCAACCGATGTTGAAGATTGGCGATGAGTACATCATCGGTGTCTCGGTCCTAAAGAATCATATTTTGCTTGGCCCATGGGGTAAAGATGTGATTTCCGCATTTGAAAAACGTTTGAAAGATTACAAAACGAACAAAAAAACAATTCAGATTCCAACCGATTGGACTGTCGATAAAAAATTGTTAGTAGATCTGGCAAAATATCGAATCGCTGAAATAAAAGGCAAATGAATCAGGAACTCAAGCGTGCCTGGCTTGCAACTGCCATCTGGTTCAGCCTGAACTCTTTTGGACTTGCTTCATTCGTTGTTCGTTTGCCAGAAGTTAAGGATGTACTTGATTTATCTAACTCCAAGTTAGGTCTTGCACTTTTTCTTGGTTCGACCGGCGTGCTTGGTGCTATAAAAATTGCTGGGAATTTTGCAGCTAAATATGGCAGTTCTAAAGTAATGATTTATGCAGGAATATGTTCTGCATTGAGTCTGCCAATAGTTGCACTACTTCCAAACTACCCTCTATTTGTTGCATCTCTTTTTGTGTCTTTTGTGGCACTGACTTTCATGGATATCTCGATGAATGCTCAAGGCGTTAGCATCGAACATAAATCCAACAAACTTATTATGGGTAGATTGCACGGACTTTTTTCAGCGGGTGGAGTGATCGGTGGCTTTTTTGGTGGCGTTTGCTCAAGTTTGAACATTAGCTTGCTTAATCAGGGAATCAGTGTTGGTTTGATTACATTGGTTCTGGTTCTGCTGTTTAGAAGTTTTCTACTCCCAGCTAGTGCCGACATTCATGAGCCGGAAGAAGAATCTGTTAAAGCCAAACAACCATTCGTTTTTTACCTTTTGGGTTTCGTAGGGCTTTGCGCTGGCATTATCGAAGGTTCTGCTGCTGACTGGGGAGCCGTTCTTATAACTGAGGAGTTTGGCGCTACTGGTTTGATTTCTTCGCTGCCATTTATAGTTTTTCAAATTGCGATGGTGATTGGAAGATTCAATTCTGACAAGTTGACAACGAAATTTGGTCGAGCTCCAGTCCTGCTGTTTTGTGGTGCATTTGTTGCAACCGGACTATCGACTGGTCTAATAATTGGTGGTCAGGTATCCATTATTTTGGCTTGGTTCTCAATGGGAATTGGCGCCTCAGTGGTAATACCGATGGTCTTTAGCTTGGCTGGATCGATTGCAAACAAAGAATTTGCTGGAGTGATTGCGCCATCTCAAGCTGTAGCAACTGTTTCAGGCATTTCATATGCAGCGTTTTTGATTGGCGCTCCTACCATCGGGTTTGTTGCAGATTTAATTTCACTTCGCTGGGCGATGATGATTCCGGCATTCCTCGCTCTTGGAATTATTTTCGGTGCACGTATTGCGAAGAATGCATAGCAGTCTTCTTTTTTTGGTCCTAGTTTTGCAAATCTAAAGTGTTTGGGATTGATTTAAGGCTTGAAATAAACCACAAAGAAGTCGCGGCTGGCTTCAACCTGATAACGGTTGGCCGGTCTTGGGAATTCGACCGCTTTGTTCGGAATCAATTGATCTTTCGAATCTGGCAAGTACCACATGTATGAGACCCACCAGCGGTTAATGTCCAACTGCATAGCTCTTACGCACCCAGCTTTTTGCAAGATTTCAGCCAATGTTCTGGCCGAAAGTGCATCGCCTACTACGTAGATGAAATCACCATCCGCTGTGACACCAATACCGCTGCGCCAAACATAAAGACCGCCGCCGAGAGTCGCTCCCCAAGAAGAACTCACAGCAGAATCCACATTCGGCGAGAGCTTTCCGTTGTCAACCAAGAGCTTTAGGTTTTGCCGGACCGATTTCACATTTGGTGACATGCTGAAGTCTCGACCCCACATACCAATATCTTGCGTGCCGTCGTTGTAGACAACAATTGATGCAGAGCCGTTCTTTAATTTACCGATAGTAATGTTGTCTTGGTAATAGCCGCCCTGCGAATCTGCAACTTTGAAACCGCCATTAAAGGTCGCAATCATCCCCGATGCAGCATCTTTAGGTGCATGAATTCCGGTTGACCATAGTTCTAACTGACCTGGGTCATCGGTACCGGGATGTTGTTCAAAAGAGACATGTTTTCCGCTCATCCAAACCACTCCAGCTAGATATGAAGTGTGTTCTTTATCGGGACGAACGTATGCGACCTGAATAACTGGGACCCCATCAACTTCAACTTTGGTTTTGAAAACACCCTCACCTTTTAGCGCAGGAGTCACCTGCGTTGGCATTGGTTCTCGTAGCGTGACTTGCTCAGGAATAGTTTGCGATGGTGTGGGAGTTGGTGAATTATCAACTTGGCCATCAATTAAATCAGTATCTGGATCGCCACCAATTGTTGGCGGGTTTAGTTGATATTCAACCCATTCGTAACCAGTTACAACAAAACCGATTCCGTGATCTCGCATCCAATCTGCGACACGCGCGGTAACCGGATCTGTGCTTGGTTTTGACAGCATGAGTGCAATCGAAATTGCACTAGCTGTTGCGACTAGAAATGATGGAACTGCTAAGCCATAGAAAAAGAATTTACCAATTTTTGTTTTAGGAAGCCGAAAGAACTTTCGCTCCTTTTTTGTCTCAACAACTTCTTGAATGTCTGTAGTTGATGATTCAGGCGTTACTTCGTCTGACACAAATTCTCCCGGCAATTATTTGCCCGTAGTTTAGTTTGAGTATTGGAACTAGAAATTCAGTCGATTGAAGATTGATGTTGGAAGATGTCTGATTACCAACATAATCCAGCGCCAGATGCCTGGTGTGTAGATCACCAGCTTCCCTTTTGATATTCCTTTGACAATTTGGGCGGCTACTTGCTCAACCGACGCTTGTTTTTGTCCTTTTTGGGTGCGTTCTGCAGTCATCGCCGTTGCGGTCGGGCCAGGCTTGATTAGACATATGTTTAGGTTGCTACCAGCAAATCGGTGAGCCAACCCGCGGGAGTAGGTTTCCACCAAAGCTTTTGAAGAGCCATAGACGTAGTTGGCTTTTCGGCCGCGATCTCCAGCCACCGAACCAATCACTGCAATCGTACCACCGGTTTCCTGCATGGCATTTGCGAATCCTTCCGCGAACATCGCCACTGATGTTGCATTGATGTTAAGTACTCGCTTGATGCCTCGAAGATCAGTTTGCACTTCCTGCTGCTCTGGCAATACCCCATGCGCAATTAGCACCAAATCAATTTTCTCTTTTGCAACCTCTTCAATTAGGCCTGCGATTTGTTTTGGCTTTTCAAAATTTAAAGTTTCGATTTCAAAATTGTTTTTTGGATTGCGAACCCTTAAATCTTTTGCAACCCTTTTCGCTTTGCTTTTATCTCGAGCTACCAATACAAAAGTTACGTTGTCGGTTTGATTCCAAATTCGAGCGCATTCCGACGCGATGGTTGAAGTAGCACCAACAATTACAATTCTTTTCACTTAGCTTCCTAACAATCTTCTTGACATCGCTGAACTAATTTTTGGATCTCTGAATCTAGTGAAGTTTTCGATTTCGCTATACCCACTTGCAAACATTTCGCGAGACATGCGAGCATCTTTTGCAAGGTAGAGCCGGCCATTCGCGGCTTTCACGATGGCATCTAGTCGTTCAAACAACTTTTCAGTTTCTGCGCCCCGATTTGGGAAATCCAACGCAAGAGTCGTACCTGCCATTGGAAAACTCAACAAACCTATCGAAGGCGTATCGCCAAATGCTTTCAACACGCCTAACACTGAACCTTGCCCAGACTTACTAATCTCGCTCAGCATTTCCTTAGTCGCGGAAAGCGCATTCTCTGGCGGAATCACACTTTGATATTGATAAAAGCCCTTTGGGCCATAGATCTTGTTCCACTCACCCACTCCATCAAGCGGATAGAAGAACTTTTCATAATGAACCGTGCTTTTACTTGGTTTAATGCGATTCAATGCGTAATACCCAAGATTTCCTGGCTTTAGAGTGAATTTATTAATTAGAGAAACTGGTGGTTCGAATGGAAAGGTCAGACCATCTTTGTATTTCGTCTCAGTTTGGTTAGTAGACCGATTGCCCACCATCAGCAATCCACGATTCTTTCTCTTAGTGGTGCAATCAATCCAAGATACCGAGTTTTCCCAAGCATTATTTGTTGCAAGCGTTAATTGAAAGAACTCCTCTACCGAACCAAATGGGATGGTTTGCGTATCAATTAGAGGCCCAGCAATCTTTTGCAATTTAAGAGTGGCTTTCGAAATCACGCCGGTTAACCCAATTCCCCCAACGGTGGCAGCAAACCAATCTGGGTTCTTAGTTGGTGAGCATTCAATTGATTCACCATCACTGCGGATTAAAGTGAATTTCAAAACATTATGCGCGAATGTGCCGTGCACGTGATGGCTTTTTCCGTGTACATCATTAGCGATTGCGCCACCAACTGTGACAAATTGTGTTCCTGGAGTTACTGGTAGTGCCCAACCCATTGGCACGAATTGTCGTTGAATATCTCGTAGTAAAACACCCGCTTCACATTTAAGAATTCCTGTTTCTGGGTCGAAGGAAATAAATCGATCGAGCTCTGACATTGACAGCAAGGTGCCGTCTGGATTTATACACACGTCACCATAACTTCTACCAACTCCATAAGGCAAAGAACTTTGAGTCTTTTTTAACAACGTTTTAATCTGCCCAATGTCGCTCACAATCTTGACTTCACCAGATTTGGTATTCAAGCGGCCCCATGAATCAAACATTTGGAATCCAGCCTTCGGCTCCGACAATTACAAGCGCGGCGATCAGCAATCCTGCTGCAATACTGACTCGGTCCTTGGTTGCATACAAAAGCGGATCGTCTGTGATCTCACCACGATGAGTCTTCAGCCAAATTCGGAAAATCCAGAGCAACAAAACCGGAACCGTTCCCCAAATGACTAAAGGAGATTGATACAAGGAAACAATTGACTCACTATTTACATAGAGAGCTAGAACGAGAGTTGCAATCAGACCAGCACCAACTCCAAAGCTCAAAATTAGATTGGCATCGCTATTTTTATATCCGCGACCTACCGAATGTTCTCTTCCCTGTGAGATGTTGACTGCCAGTTCGCCATACCTCTTTGCGAATGCGAGCGATAGAAAGAGAAACCCAGAGCAAGCTAATAACCAAAAAGAGACTTGAATTTCTGTTACGGCGGCTCCCGCAAGAATGCGGAATGTGTAAAGAGTGGCAAGTGTGAAGACGTCCAACAGCGTTACTCGCTTGAAGAAGAATGTGTAGAGAAGGGTCAGGGCAAAATATCCAACCAGCCAAAAAACAAAAGTCGGATTAACTAAGTTCGAGAAACTGAACGAGATAAGCAAAGTGCTCATTGCAATTGCCCAAGCGGTTTTTACTTGAACGTTGCCCGCAGCTATTGGACGATTTTGCTTTACTGGGTGTAATTTGTCGCTATCTGCATCAGCAATGTCATTAATCACATAAACCGTTGAAGCGCACAAACTAATTGCGAGGAATGCAAAGATAAATTGTTTCAATTCCAAAGAAGTCGGAATCTGGTGGGAAGCCAAAGTTGGAACAAAAATCAGTAAGTTCTTAACCCACTG
>JBEBBT010000023.1:0-2560 GCA_041158245.1 Actinomycetota bacterium
TTTGTTCATGGTACTCAGCAACTACTTTTTCAACCGCATCGCTGAGGTTGCCACAAGTTGATTTTTCTCCCTGCACCCACTTGGACTCTGGTGGCATTTCTGCGAACTCCAGTGGTTTACCTAAATCGTCAGGAAGCGCGTATGACTTTGAACGATTTTCATCAGTCAAAGATGAAAGGTCACCGAGGATGTCACGCATTCGAGCAGCGAAGACCACGCAATCGATTGGCATTGCGGGCTCGGTTACTAGTGGAATTGCGATAAAGATCAAACAATCCATTGGGGTCTTTGCCCAAACGCCGGCTACTTTGCCGCGAGTTTGAATGCGAATGGTTGCAGCTGGATCCCAACGGGTAAGGCTCTTGAGTAAACCGGCTAGGTGAACAGCTTCTTCGTATTTCAATTCAATCGGTGATTGCACAGCCATGTCTCAATTCTTACAAAATAAAGCGCCAACCGCACTTCGGCTATTTGCAGTAGGTCTCAAGAGCAGCGCGAATGTTGTCTGGGATGCGCACAACGGAATCGCTTTTTACATCAAAAGTGACCATCACAGTGGTTGCCTTTGCATAAATCAAGTCTTGGCCGTCTGAGATCTCATAAGACAACTCGTATGAAGCGCCACCAATTTTCTCCACCCCAATGCGCACCGATACCGATGTAGCATTCATTGGAATTGCTTTTAGATAGTCAATTTCTTGATGAGCAACGACGTGTCCGATCTCAGAAATATCTGCCTTCGACAGATTCATCTTTTCCACCAGCGCAACACGAGTGTCTTGCATGAACTCGAAATAGCGAACATTGTTTACGTGTCCAAGCACATCGAAGTCGTTCCAGCGAAGTGGAATAACTTTGACCAAACTATTCATTAGTCGCGGGTCAGCTTCCGATAAGTTGCACGGTGCGGACGGGCGGCTTCAACACCGAGGCGTTCCACTTTGTTCTTTTCGTATGACTCGAAGTTACCTTCGTACCAGAACCACTGGCTATCGCCTTCGTAAGCCAAAATGTGGGTTGCGATGCGATCGAGGAACCAGCGGTCGTGAGAGGTGATGACCGCACACCCTGGAAATTCGAGAAGTGCATTTTCAAGCGAACCGAGAGTTTCGACATCAAGGTCGTTTGTTGGTTCGTCAAGGAGCAACAAGTTTCCACCTTGCTTCAAAGTTAAAGCCAAGTTCAAACGGTTTCTTTCACCACCTGAAAGCACGCCGGTTTTCTTTTGTTGGTCTGCACCTTTAAATCCGAATGCACCGACGTAAGCACGCGATGGCATTTCAACCTGTCCAACTTTGATCCAGTCCAAACCATCTGAGACAACTTCCCAAACAGACTTGTTTGGATCTAGACCTGCACGGCTCTGATCGACGTATGAAAGTTTTACGGTGTCACCGATTTTTAGTTCACCACTATCTGGCTTTTCTGATTCAACAGCTAAACCGGCCGCGGTCACAATCATGCGAAAAAGCGTGGTTTTACCAACACCGTTTGGACCAATTACACCAACAATGCCGTTGCGTGGCAGCGTGAATGAAAGGTTGTCAATCAGAACTCGGTCATCGAAACCTTTGGTCAGTCCAGTTGCTTCAACAACTACAGCACCAAGACGGGGTCCTGGTGGAATTTGAATTTCTTCAAAGTCCATCTTGCGAGTTTTCTCTGCCTCAGATGCCATTTCTTCATAGCGATCCAAACGGGCGCGAGATTTGGTCTGACGTGCCTTTGCGTTTGAACGCACCCATTCAAGTTCTTCATCAAGACGCTTCTTTTGTTTTGCGTCTTTTTGTCCTTCAACTTTCAAACGAGCTGACTTCATCTCGAGGTAAGTTGAATAGTTGCCCTCGTATGGATAGCAGCGGCCACGGTCGAGTTCCAAAATCCATTGTGCGACATTGTCCAAGAAGTATCTATCGTGTGTGATAGCAACAATTGTTCCTGGGTATTTTTCAAGATGTTGTTCAAGCCATTGAACGCTCTCTGCATCCAAGTGGTTTGTTGGTTCGTCAAGTAGTAATAGATCTGGTTGTTGCAGTAGCAATTTGCAAAGTGCAACGCGACGACGTTCACCACCTGAAAGTTTTGTGACATCCGCATCAGGAGCTGGGCAACGAAGGGCATCCATTGCCATTTCAAGCTGGGCATCTAAATCCCAGGCGTTCTTGTGGTCAATTGCTTCTTGCAATTTGCCCATTTCTTCCAAGAGCTTGTCGTAGTCAGCATCTGGGTTTGCCATCTCGGCTGAAATTTCGTTGTAGCGATCTAGCATCGCCTTTGTTTCGGCCACACCATCTTCAACGTTTCCCAGCACAGTCTTGGTCTCATCAAGTTTTGGCTCTTGGGCCAAGATGCCAACGGTGTATCCAGGCGTTAAGTAAGCCTCACCGTTGGAGACCTGCTCAAGTCCAGCCATTACTTTGATGAGGGTTGATTTACCTGCACCGTTTGGACCAACCACACCGATTTTTGCGCCAGGCAAAAACATCAGTGTCACGTCGTCCAAGATGACCTTGTCGCCGTGTGCCTTACGTGCTTTTTTGAGGGTGTAAATGAATTCAGC
>JBEBBT010000024.1:0-2626 GCA_041158245.1 Actinomycetota bacterium
AGTCGATGTGGTGCTTCAAAAAAGACCATCGTGCGTTCTTCAAAGCGAAGTTTTTCAAAAGTTGCTAAGCGAGCACCCGCGGTACGAGGTGGAAAACCTTCAAATGAAAAACGATCTGTAGGTAAACCAGACAAAGCCACCGCCATCGTTACAGCGCTTGGTCCTGGAATTACCGAAACATCAACACCTTCAGCGATTGCATCGCGCATCAATCGAAAACCTGGATCGCTAATAGTTGGCATTCCTGCATCTGAAACAACTAGAACTGTTGCCCCACTCTTTAATTCAGTTAGAAGCTCGCGGGTTCGATCCTCTTCATTACCTTCGAAGAATGAGACAACGCGTGCAGTGAAGGTAACTTCGATATCAGCGCACAAGCGATGAAAACGTCGAGAGTCTTCGGCGGCAATAATCGAGGCGGACTCGATGGCGTTCTTGAGGCGCGCGCTTGCATCCCCAGGATTACCCAAAGGAGTTGCTGCCAAAATGAGCGTCATGGCCTAATCCTCTCAGTCATTAGGGCTAAACGCACATACTCTTGTCCTATGCCCGCAGCTATCGCTCCGATTCTCATCGCACTGGCTTCTTTTGTGCTGCGTCTTGTAAATCTGGGTTCAACCAAGGGATTTATCTTTGATGAGGTTTATTACGTGGATGGTGCACGTGATTTATTGAAGTACGGCGTCGAAGTCAGTGGAAGCAACCCTGAATTTATCGTTCATCCACCTGTCGGAAAGTGGTTGATTGGCGCAAGTATTGCGATCTTTGGAGATAACGAGTTTGGCTGGCGCTTTGCAACCGCGCTCATTGGAACCTTATTAATTCTGGTCTTTGCTCGATTGGTTCATGTTCTTTTCTATTCACCATTGTTAACCACACTTGGTGCAGCTTTGATGGCCCTTGATGGTTTGCTCCTGGTGCATTCAAGAACCGCTTTACTAGATTTGTTCTTAACCTTCTTTGTTCTTGTCGGTGTCCTGCTGTGGCATCGTGATAGACATTGGTGGGCGGGATTGGCCTTTGGATTGGCGCTTGGTTGTAAGTGGAGCGCGATCTATTTCATCGTAGTTATTGCATTGATTGCGGTCTACCGCATCTTGGTCAATATGGATATTCGTGATTCATTCAGATTAATTGCAAAGAAGTTTGCTCAATATGGATTGCTTCCTATCGCTGTGTATCTGATGACATGGATTGGTTGGTTTATGTCCGATCGCGGTTGGGATCGACAATCATCATCAAACCCATTGATTGCGTGGTTGAACTATCACTCTGAAATGCTTAACTTTCATACCGGTTTAACTGAGTCACATCCTTATCAAGCAAATCCTTGGAGCTGGCTTGTCATGGGAAGACCAACATCATTTTTCTATGATTCACCAAATGACTGTGGTGCAAAAAATTGTGCGCGTGAAGTCTTAGCTTTGGGCACACCGATTTTGTGGTGGATGGGAACTATCGCAATTGCGGTTGTAATTGGTTACTGGATCAAATCATTGGTAAATCGTTCAGTAGATTCTGCAGCAAATATTGTCACTATAGGAATCATCGCTGGATATTTACCGTGGTTTGCGATGCAACAGCGCACAATGTTTTCTTTCTACGCGATCATCATTGAGCCATTTATGATTCTGGCGATTGTTTACTGTGCAAAATTGCTGCTAGATAGTGATTTGAAACCATCAGTTTCGCAATCAATTGTGGGCGGATTGTTTGCCCTGGTTGTGCTGTGTTTCCTATATTTCTTGCCGCTTTATACGGGCCAAACCATCACATACGATGATTGGAAAATGCGTATGTGGTTTGACTCGTGGATTTAATTATTCGTTAGCTGCGCGCGCTTGGTGCAAGCGTTCAACCGCTTCATCTGCAAGTTGCTGATCAAAGATCTCATCACGTGAAGGTGATGCTGCAGCCAAAGCCTCTCTTTCAAGACGCTCTTGTTCTTCGCTCCATTGACCAGGAATCGTTAGGTCAATTACACGCTTTGGAACAACCGCCTTTGGAGCGTTTACATAGGTTGGAACTGGAACTTCAGTTGGCTCCCACGCATTGCGAACAGCTGCGGTTCCTTGAGGCAAAATAACAACACCCTTGAGTTCACGTTCTGACAACGGAATCCAATGTTCAGTACTTGGCTTAGGTTGAACAACCTCTGCAAGATTTGTATTTGATACACCTGAATTTTGACGATTGAGCTGCTGCACACGACGCTTCTGCAATTGATCAGCAATTACATGTCGGCGAACACTTGCGATGTAAATCAGTAAACCAGATGCTGGCACTAGCGCGTAAATAAATGGCATTGAGTTCATGGCTCCACCTATAACAGTTGTGACTAGTGAGAATGCAATAAGCAAAAATGTAAGTCTGCGGCGAAGCAGAGTTTGGCGATTCTTAGCTTCTTGATCTAAATCAATATGGATCGCACCACCGTTAGTACCTGCGTGCGGAGATTGATTAGCGACAACTCGAAGTGCGCCCTTAAAACGTTCTACTGATTTTCCGGAGAACTCATTTCGATCATGGATCCAGCGGGGCGCAAAATAAGCGACCCACATTCCGATGATCGCAATATAAATAAGTCCCGAAGTCATGATGGGTAAATCTAAAGGAAGGGGTGATG
>JBEBBT010000025.1:0-3763 GCA_041158245.1 Actinomycetota bacterium
GTAGATACTGTTATCCAAATCAAGCCCCATGAAGTGCTGGATCAAAGTTTTTTCCCGATTTCAAGACGCCAAAAGCGACATGAATGAGTTTCCGCATCATGGCACCAATGATCAATTTGGGCGGTTTACCAGCAATCGCCAACCGCTCTTTAAATTGTTTGCCCCAGCCCGTTCTGTAAAGCGTGACCATGGCTGGCATATAAAGTGATTTACGAATAAATGCATGGCCGATTTTCGATAGCCTCGGCTTGCCTCTGACGCTGCTGCCCGATTCATGCTGACGAGGATCGAGACCAGCAAAAGCCGCGGCTTGCCTGCTATTGGCAAAGCGTTCGGTGTCGGAATAGAAAGCTAAAATGACAGCGCTAGTGCGCTCACCGATACCTGGAATGCTGTTGAGTAATTCCCGTTTTTGTTTGAGATCGGGATGATGATCGATATGGTCGTTGATGGTTTCAACGAGCTGTTGAATATCGGCATCCAGCCAGTCCAAATGCTGCTGAATATCGTCGCGCACCGCATCGCGCGAGACTTCAAGACGATTGCTTTCTTGAGTTCGCATGGTTTGCAATGCATCGAGGCGAAGCACCAATGCTCGCAAGGCAATTTCCGCTTCACTGCGCGCTTGCCATGCTGATGGTTGCCGTTCGGCGCAGAAATCAGCGATCAACTTGGCATCGACGGCATCGGTTTTGGTACGGGTAAGGCGAGAGGAAGCATAGGCTTTGATTTGCGCGGGATTAACAACGCTGACAGTTAATCCGGCAGTGGCTAAGTATTGAGCAACCTCTTCCCAGTAAATACCAGTGGCCTCCATGCAGACATGGGGTTGAAGGGCGTTATGGGTTGCAAGCCATGTGACTAATAGTGCAAAGCCTTCCTGCGAATTAGCAACGACTTTAGCGCGAAACTTACCGTTTGGTAGGCGTAATGCGCAATCTAACTTCGCTTTTGCGACATCGATACCGAGATGGAATTGGGACATAAAAAACCTCAAATGATCTACCTTGTTAATGCAGGCTGCCGGAATCCGGGCCGAAGATACTGTTCGATCTTTGATCGAGGAAGGGAAACTGCTGCATCATCTACGTCACGGATTTGATCCAGGGTTGGGTGCGGCATCCAGTTTCCCGAACCTGAGGGTTACTCAGGTGTGTTTCGAGGGGCTTTATACATGAATTAAAGCTTTTGAAAAACACGGGTTGATAATACAAGGTTGGGTTCGCTCGATAGAGCTAACCCAACAATCGTAGGCCAACGTGTTGGGTTACGGCTAACGCCTAACCCAACCTACCGATCTTGGTGTATTTTGAGTTAATCAATTGATTTTCTATAATTACCACGACCAACAAACTCTATTATTCCTCTATCTCTTAAAATCTGTAATTGTTGTCTTATTTTATCTTTTATGAAGTTATTTTTCGGGTACTTTTTCTTTAGATTTTCTTCATATTCATATATTTGATTAAGCGTAAAGTTTTCAGTTTTCATTGAATCAATACAATTCATAACATCCAAAAGCCAACCTTTTGCATCTTTGTTTTTTGCTCTTAAAAACGATGTCTTATTGAACGCTTTCTTAACTACTTCCTGATTAATAACTTGAGAATCTTTAACTACAAAAACCTTTCCGGCATCGGAAACCTTAGAAATATCAATATTACAACCAACCCAACCAGATCTTCTTGCTGTTTCAGCTAGCGGTGCTCTTTTGATAATAATATCCTGCGTAAAAAACTGCTTCGGGATAATAAAAAAATCATTAACTGACCATTGTTTTGTATATGTTAAAAAGAAAAAATTAGGGCTATTATCAGAACTTATTCTTTCAATCATTGCTAAATAAGCCCCGCCTGCAATAGTATTTGAGAACCTTCCTTCTTTACTTTTCAACTCAAACTCTTCACTACATGCTTTGCAATAAAAATCAGCAACTGGACGATTATTTTCAAAGTCATTCAACGGCATTCCGCCGCAACATGGACAATATAAGTTATTCAATACCCAATCTTCTGTAAGTCTACGTACTATTTGTGACTTGCTTGAATAGCCCTCAGCTAAATTCTTATTGAAACTTAAATTCATCTGTATAAATTTTTAGTGCTGATTCTTATTTAATCTCCTTAGTATTTCTATTACCCCTAAACCTCCGCCAAATTCCCCCTATCCTCCAACCAGCTCTTCCTATCCCCTGCCCGCTTTTTCGCCAGCAGCAAATCCATTTGTTCAAACGTATCGTCATTTTCCTCAATCACTAACTGCACCAAACGCCGTGTATCAGGGTTCATGGTGGTTTCACGGAGTTGTGAGGGGTTCATTTCGCCTAGGCCTTTGAAGCGTTGGATGTTGATTTTGCCGCTGAGCTTTTCGGCTTCGATTCGCGCTAAAACCCCTTGGCGTTCGGATTCGTCTAAGGCGTAGAACACCCGTTTACCAACGTCAATCCGGTACAACGGCGGCATGGCGACGAAGACGTGGCCGGCTTGTACCAAGGCTTTGAAGTGGCGGAAGAATAGTGCGCAGATCAAGGTGGCGATGTGGTTACCGTCGGAGTCGGCATCGGCTAGGATGCAGATTTTGCCGTAGCGTAGGTGTTGTAGGTCGTCGCTGTCGGGTTCTATGCCTAAGGCTACCGCGATGTCGTGGACTTCTTGCGAGGCCATGACTTCGCTGGAATCGACTTCCCAAGTATTCAAGATTTTGCCACGTAACGGCATGATGGCTTGGAATTCGCGTTCGCGAGCTTGTTTGGCCGAGCCGCCCGCTGAGTCACCTTCGACTAAGAATAATTCGGTGCGGGAAATGTCTTGTGCCGAGCAGTCGGCGAGTTTGCCGGGTAATGCGGGGCCGCTGGTGATTTTTTTGCGGACGATTTTTTTACCGGCTTTTAAGCGTTTTTGGGCGCTGGTGAGGATAATTTCAGCGATTTTTTCGCCTTCTTGCGGATGCTGATTTAGCCATAAGCTAAAGCTGTCTTTGGCAACGCCGGAAACGAAGGTGACGCATTCACGCGAGCTGAGGCGTTCTTTGGTTTGCCCCGAAAACTGCGGGTCTTCCAATTTGACTGACAAGACAAAATGACAGCTTTCCCAAACGTCTTCGGGGGCGATTTTTACCCCGCGTGGCAGCAGATTACGAAAATCGCAGAATTCGCGAATCGCTTCGGTTAAACCAGCGCGTAAACCATTAACATGAGTACCGCCTTGCGCGGTTGGGACTAAGTTGACATAACTTTCGGCGATAGTTTCCGGCAAGCTGTCTGGGGTCCAGACGATGCCCCACTCGACAGCTTCGTTGCTGGCAGCCATGTTAGCCATGAACGGTTGTTGCGGGAAAATTTCCACATCGCCGATTCGGTCTAATAAGTATTCCTGCAAACCGTTTTGGTAGCACCATTCGTAATGCTCATCGCTTAACTCGGAATGCAGGACGATTTTTAAGCCCGGACACAACACCGCTTTGGCGCGTAAAACGTGTTTTAGCTTGGACACTGAAACGCGGTTGGAGTCGAAATATTTACCTTCTGGCCAGAAGTGAACGCTGGTGCCCGTGTTGGCTTTGCCGACTGTGCCGGATTGCTGGAGTTCGCTGACTTTGTCGCCACTGGCGAATTCCATTTGATAAACACCGCCGCCGCGCTTGATTTCCACCAGCAGTTTTTCCGATAAAGCATTCACCACAGACACCCCAACCCCGTGCAAGCCGCCAGAGAATTGGTAGTTTTTATTGGAGAATTTACCGCCCGCATGAAGCTGAGTCAGAA
>JBEBBT010000026.1:0-10500 GCA_041158245.1 Actinomycetota bacterium
TTGGCCGTTTGGGGCTGCTTGTGACATGGGAGTATGCCACCACATCTACCTGAACTATCGAAGTAGCAGGGGCGCAAAACCTTCCAATCTTTTACGATGACCCCGTGTCTACTTCTAAAAAAGTTCTTTTGGCTGCCCCTCGCGGGTATTGCGCTGGCGTTGAACGTGCGATTGTTACTGTTGAAAAAGCTCTCGAGCATTACGGAGCTCCGGTATACGTACGCAAGGAAATCGTGCACAACAAGTATGTTGTGAATCAGTTAAAAGAGCGCGGCGCAATTTTCGTCGAAGAACTAGAAGAAGTTCCTAATGGCTCCACGGTGGTTTTTAGTGCGCACGGTGTTTCACCTGCAGTTCACGAAGATGCAGGTCGCCGCAGCCTGAAAACTATTGACGCAACTTGTCCGCTTGTCACCAAAGTTCATAGCGAAGCAAAGCGCTTTGCCGCAGACGGATATCGAATTGTTTTCATTGGCCATGAAGGGCACGAAGAAGTTGAAGGCACAATGGGCGAAGCTCCAGACGCCATGATTTTGGTTGATGGTCCAGAGTCTGCTGACACGGTTGATTTAGGAAATGACGACAAAGTTGTGTGGTTATCTCAAACCACACTTTCAGTTGATGAAACTTTGGAAACCGTTGCACGGCTTCAAAAGCGTTTGCCTCAACTGCAATCACCACCAAGCGATGACATTTGTTATGCAACTCAAAACCGTCAATCTGTAGTTAAGAACATTGCGGACAAATGCGATGTAATGATCGTGGTTGGAAGTGGAAACTCCTCGAACTCGGTGCGATTAGCAGAAGTTGCTCTTGAAAATGGTAGTCGGGCCGCCTACCGTGTTGATGGTGAAAATGAATTACAAGATGAATGGGTCGCTGGTGCTAGCACTGTAGGTTTAACTTCAGGTGCCTCAGTTCCAGAAGAACTTGTTACTGGAGTTTTGAAGTGGCTAGCTGCTCGTGGATTTGATGATGTCGAAGAAATTGAAGAAACGAAAGAGACTTTGATTTTCAGTTTGCCGGCAGAACTTCGTCGCGATCTAAACGCAACTAAAAAATAATTAGTTCGAAGCTTTTTCTAGTGCCCGATGCGCTTTTCGATTTGCAACTAATTTTCGCTTTGCAATAAACCAGCAAACCGCTGTCACAATTAAAATGAACCACATACGTTCGCTCAAACCAAATAAAAGTCCAAGCAATTGGGTGATTGCAAAACCACCAAAACCTTTACCGCTCATGTTTAAGTGAATTAAAACTGCTAGTGCAAAAGTGATGGGTGGCGCTGTCCAAACAGCCCAATAGCTATCAGCAGCTGCGCGCAAAGTTACAAATAATGAAAGTCCAATCCAAGCAATCGTGAAAAGCCAATTGGTGGTTGGGAAAAACTTTCCTTCAAGTGCTGCCAATAATGCAACTGGCGCGGCTAGAAGAAAATAGACCTGAGCTGGGTTTAGACCTGTGTCACCTGGAATAGAACTTCTTCGAACTCGAGTAGAAGTTGGCATTTGCTTTGCGATCCGACGACTTGGATTCACTGGCTGAGCATCAGGGTGCTCAACATTGGCAGAGCGGTAAAGCTTGCCCTCAGGCCGATTGGTCATTGGGCAAGGTTACCTGCAATTTATTGCTCGATTTCGTCCACAGGCTCAATATCGATGATGCCGGTTTCGGTTTGAACAGACTCAACTTCTAGAGTGATTGCTTCTGGAACTTCTAGTTCACCTGCAACCGAAAGACCAAGTTCTTCTAGTTTGCGAGCGTCTCGCATAACACTGTTGTCAAAGCGCTTTCTGAAAGCGTTGAAGTTTCGCACTGCGGTGGAAAGTCCATTGCCCATTGTTTGTAGGGAACTTGCCAGTTTGATCATTCCTTCGAGCAATCCAGATGCAACTTTACGAATTTCCTCGGCATTTTCTGCCAATTTATTTTGCTGCCAAGTGAATGCGATTGTGCTACTCAAACTGTACATAATTGTTGGAGAAGCCAATGAGACTTTCAACTTGTTGCAGGCATCTAGAAGTGTTGGATCTGCTTCAACAGCCGCTGAAAGAATGGATTCATATGGCAACCACATAATCACGAACTTTGGCCCACGGGTGGCTGATGTGTAATTCTTACTGTTTAAATCTTTTGCATGCTTTAGAACGTCTTGGGCATGCTTCTTTAGAAGTTCAGTTTTCTTTGCTGGATCGGTTTCGGTGATGGACTGCCAGTAAGCCTCAAATGGGAATTTCGAGTCAATAACTAGATGGCCATGCCCAGGTAATTCGATTGTGATATCAGGAATAAGTGTTCCTTCATCTGTTTGAAAACGGTGTTGGGCAATGAAATTTACATCTTTGATCAAGCCTGAATCTTCAAGCAATTTTTCAAGTTGCACTTGTCCCCACGCGCCACGATCTTGTGAGCGAGTTAAAGCGGTAGACAATCTTTGGGTCTCATTGGACAAAGATTGATATGAGGTTTGAATGTTTTGAATATTAGTTTGAATTGCAGTTTCGGCTTTGGTTCTACTTTCATTTGTTTGGGCCGCAAGTGTTTGCAATTCTTGAACTTTTTCTTGAAGTGGCTTGAGGGTTAGTTCAAGAGTATTTTGCTCGCTAATCTTTTTTTGCAGTTCTGCATTTTGCGAATTTAAAAGTGTGATCTGAGTATTTAAGTCTGCAATTTTAGTTTCAAAATGCGAAGAGTCAGTTGAGATGGACTTTTTACCTAAAACATAACCAGCGACAAGGCCTGCGATTACTGCGATAATGATTGCAAAATTTTCCATAGGGCCATTGTGGAATGAGAACCTGACTCTTCGGACTAGGCTTCGCCGCTATGGCATTAACAATTGGCATTGTGGGACTTCCAAACGTGGGTAAATCCACCTTATTTAATGCCCTCACCAAAAACAACGTTTTAGCGGCCAACTACCCGTTTGCGACCATTGAGCCAAACACTGGTGTGGTTGGAGTTCCAGACAAGCGCCTCGACAAGCTTGCAGAAATCTTTGGATCAGAGCGCATCCTGCCTGCCACCGTCACTTTCGTAGACATCGCGGGCATCGTTCGTGGCGCTAGCGAAGGCCAGGGAATGGGCAATAAATTCTTGGCCAACATCCGCGAATCTGACGGTATCTGCCAAGTTATCCGCGCGTTCAAAGATCCGGATGTGGTCCACGTTGATGGCAAAGTTTCACCAAAAGACGACATCGAAACAATCAATATTGAATTGATGATGGCAGATCTACAGACGATTGAAAAAGTTATTCCGAGATTGCAAAAAGAAGCAAAGCTCGACAAATCTAAAGCTGCGGTCTTGGAAGCTATTGAAGTTGCAAAAGGGCACCTCGAAAAAGGTGTAACAATTTTCGCTTCCGGCATGGATTCATCACCGCTTCGTGAACTTTTCTTACTAACTGCAAAACCATTTATTTATGTTTTCAATGTTGATGAAGCTGAACTTTCTGATGAGCCTTTCAAAAATGAAATGCGCAAACTTGTAGCTCCTGCAGAAGCAGTTTTCTTAAACGCAAAGCTTGAAGCAGACCTCGCAGAACTTGATGACGAAGAAGCCCTCGAACTTCTTCAGTCAGTTGGGCAATCCGAAAGTGGATTAGCAATTTTGGCGCGGGTTGGATTTAAGACTCTTGGATTGCAGACTTATTTAACTGCCGGCCCGAAAGAATCCCGCGCCTGGACAATTCCGCAAGGAGCCACTGCACCTGAGGCAGCTGGGGTAATTCACACTGATTTTCAAAAAGGTTTTATCAAAGCCGAAGTCATTTCATTCGATGATCTAGTTGAAGCAGGTTCGGTGGCTGAAGCTCGCGCAAAAGGTAAGGCGCGAATGGAAGGTAAGGACTACGTCATGGCTGATGGCGATGTAGTCGAATTCCGCTTCAACGTCTGATGAAATACAAGTTCTCCGAAGAGATGTTCAACTGGCGTGGGCCAGCGCCACATTATTTTGTCTTCTTGCCAGTTGAAATTAGTGAAGAAATCAAATTACTTGCGAATTCATTTTCGTATGGTTGGGGAGCAATAGCAGTCGAAGTGCGAATCGGAAGTTCGGTTTGGAATACGGCGATTTTCCCCAAAGATGGTCGCTATTTGGTGCCAATCAAAAAAGCGATTAGGTTTGCTGAAAATCTTGAGGTTGGCGAACAAGTTGAAATCGAGTTGGAACTTACCGCCGCGGTTTAAATCTGCGGGGATTTATCTTTTCTTTAATTCGATTCTTAACTTCTGCGAACAAGACATCATCTGGTAGCCGTTTTACTAAATCTTCTCTTGAATAAGCCAAAAACATTCGCGCTGCAGTTTTAACTGGAATTGAGTCTGGCAATTCATTTGAACCAACTGGCACTGTGGCAATCGCTAAAGAATCCAAATCACCGATAACTCGAATATTCAAAGCCTTGATTTGTTCGATGTGTTTTCTGGTTAATTCCTGAGCCGCGTCAATCGCCCACTGAGGGGTTAAGAGTTTCTGGGCGTCAGGATTCTTGTTGTCTGTATCTGTTAGGAACTTAGCAGCTCCTTCACGGATGAAGATTTTGTAGTCGGTCCAATCGCGATACTTTCTAAATAGGCGATTGACTTCCATCAATAGCGCACCCTCATCAACAGTTAGCGACCGGTTGGTACCAACTTTTTTGTATTGATGAAGGGTTCCAGGCTTTAGGTGCAGAAGTGAATTAAAAGTTTCGAAAAGGAATTCTCGATTGTTTTCATTCGCGACGACAAGTCCAACATGTTCATTTGTGAATACATCAATCCAGCGTTGCAAAACAGCAGGGTAGTCATGGCGCAGCCAGAATTGTTTTGCTGCACTAGTTTCGCGGGCGGGATCAAATACTTGTTCTAGCCATTTTTCATATGAGACTTTAATTTGGCCAAACTTAATTTTCTGTTGATATGCAGATGGAAGAATTTTCACCAGTGGTCTAATTGTGAAAACTACATCTTTCTCATCCGCTTTTGTCTCAGCTTTAATTCTTTGGATTTGTGGTACTTCTAATTCGCACAACATCTCTGAACTAAATATTGATGTGCCATTAAAACCGTTGAGTTCTTTGCAGAGGTTTTGCCAGGTTTCAATTGGTTCAACATCGTTTTCTGATTCTTCTTTACGCCAGCCTTCAGGCTTCCCAATTAATGCAATAGCCGCAAAGTGGTGATCAGCTTCAACTGCAATTCTTGGATCAACCACCCGTGGGTAAAAAACTCCCTGATTCAGCAAAGCTTTCTGCTTAATATTCATACTCGCCTGCAATGCAGTTGTGCCGGTCTTTAAAAACCCCGCATGAATCACTAAACGTTTAGCCACGTGCGTAGTTTAGGAACTACACACGTGGCTAAAGAGTTTTTCATAAGTTTCTGCTTACAAGTAAGAGTAAAGACTGTCTAGGTCAATCTGTGAATCAACCACGGCAGCAATCGTTCCGTACATGCCAACCTCGTCACTCCAGTCTGAGAATCCGTAGAAATTCACTACCGGTAGCCAAAGGACTGTTTGATCTTGCATCCAGAACATTTGGTATCCAAGTTCAACTTTTGAAACTTTGATGGTTGATGGAGTGTAGATTGGTTCTGGCTCAGTTGTTTCCCGAGGTTCAACGCTTGGGTCGACTGGGTCAACACTTGGCTCTTCACTTGGCTCTTGACTCGGCTCTTCACTCGGTTCAGATGGTTCACTACTGTCACCATCATTTGATGTTGAAGTGCCTGAACTTGAATCTGCATCCTTTGAAATTGCTCCCAAATCTTTGTTCCAGCTTGCAACTGTGCGATCTGAAATTTCATTTGCACGGCTTACAGCCTTCTCGGCACCTATCAAGTCGTAGGTGCCAACCTCAACGAGTCGGGTTAGCGAACCACTAAGGGTGTAAACGTCACCATTCGATACGTATGAAACATAGAAAGTTATCGGTGAATCAAACCCATTCACCTGCATATTTGCGTAAACCTCAGTTGAGGTTTCGTAAACATTTGCCTCGAAACGCATACTTGTAGTTTCAAATCCAAGTTTCGCAAGAAGTTGCTTAGCTGCTGCAGTTGCTTCATTTGCGGTTAATAGATTTACTGCTTCTGGTTTGCATTCTTGTGTAGTCACATCGGAATCAGATTTTGTCTGAGATTCATAGCAATCTTTCCAAGGATCTACAGCAAAGTTGTAATAGTTAAATGAACCAAGCCCATCTTTCAACCAAGCTGCGAAGTTTTTGGAAACACCATCTTTTGTTGAATAAGTTGGAGCACCATCCTCATTGTCAATAATTGACAACTCAGAAACTCCAAGCGCATCTGCAATTTCTTGAACCCGATTTTCAATATTTGAAATGTTCACAACTTTATAAGCAACTGCAGTGTCTGGAAGATTTACAACTGCATCTGAATTAAGTTCATAGTTGTACAGACCCCAACCACCGATCATGTAGTCGCCCATGGAGGTATTGTTCGAGTTCAATCTAGATTCAGATTTGTCAGCCAATCCGCTGTTTTGCGCTGTGCCAAAAACAAGGCGCTCTGGTGATGCCGATACCGAACCTGAAATTACGGGACCACCGACACCAATAACAAGAAGGGCAGCTGCAGCTGCAGAAACAGCTTTGCGACGCTTTGACCAGCGGGAAATCGAGATCACATTTGAAGGCTGACCACTTATGGCCTTTTCAAAAATGGCTCGTTCTTCAGCAGAATCTCTTCCAGCCAAATTTGCTGCCGGATCATGACTGCGTAGTTTGTGTTCAAAGTCTTCGGTGTTCATGGTTTCTCCTTATTAGGCGTTACATAAAGGGGAGTGTGTTTGCCTATTGGTTTCTTTCTAGGTATTCAGAGATTTTTTTCCGGGCTTTATTGAGTCGAATACTGACCGCATTTGATGTGATGCCAAGCACAACAGATATTTGTGCAGGTTTAAACCCTTCCCAAACCGTTAGGGCCATGACTTCACGTTCACTTGAATTTAGCAACTTAAACACTTCGGAAATTTCTTCATTTAGCAATACCAAAGAATCTGCTGAGAGTGCTGAGATTTCTTCAGGGTGAAAAGTGTTTGTGATTTTTCTTCTGGTGTCACTTTTACGGATGTGATTCGCTAATACGTGGCGGGAAATTTGAAAAAGCCAAGCCAATTCCATTTCAGTATCTAAAGGGGCGGCTTCTTTGCGTGACCAAGCAATTGACCAGACATCAGCTTCGATGTCATCTGCCGATGAGATTGCGACATCAAGGCCGGCCGATCTTCGCCAAATAAATGCTCGGACGGAATGTGAGTATTTGTTGAAGAGTTCTTCAAACTCTTGCGTTTGCATTCACAATTCCTTAGAAATAGCCGTCGGTCATTGGGTAGTGTGTCAGGTGTAAGAAATCTTTCCTAGAGATTTCAGTCTAGTTTTAAAAGAACAGGGGAGCACTATGAGCGAGAAGGCCCATGTGAGTGCTGCGGTTATTTTTCGTGGCAGTGGCGATGCTGCGCAGATACTTAGTTGTCGCAGAACCGAACCCGAACACCTAAAAGGTGGTTGGGAATTTGCTGGCGGCGGTGTTGATGCCCATGAGGGCGAAACTGCTTTGGAAGCCGTTCATCGAGAAATTCGCGAGGAATTGACTGTTGATATCGAAGTTTTGCATTATTTAGCTGGCCCGAATCCAGACGGAACCTGGGATCTATCAGATACAAAAGTTTTACATGCACATATTTCTACGATTAAAGATGAGCAAGAAATCAAACTTGAACCACAGCACGATGCATACGAATGGTTAGACCTCGAAAAAGCAGAAACTGCTGTCAAATGGTTAGAACCAGATATTCCAATTCTGCGCGCTGCAATTGAGTGGGTTAAAGCCAATACACAAGGCAATTAGTTTCAAAATACGCTCACAGGTAAACTCCGCGAGTGAAATCAACTAAAACTGCAATTCGCCCAGATCTTCGTAACGTCGCAATCATCGCTCACGTGGACCACGGTAAGACCACTCTTGTGGACTCGATGCTTTGGCAGACCGGAACCTTCCGCGCAAACCAAGACGTGAACGAACGCGTCATGGACTCAATGGATCTTGAGCGCGAAAAAGGCATCACGATTTTGGCTAAAAACACCGCCGTCCGTTATGCCGGCCCAGCCGCGACTGATGGCCCAATCGTTTTGAACATCATCGATACTCCAGGTCACGCCGACTTTGGTGGTGAAGTTGAACGCGGACTTGAAATGGTCGACGGCGTTTTGTTGTTAGTTGATGCTTCCGAAGGTCCACTTCCACAAACTCGATTCGTTTTGCGCAAAGCCCTTGCAAAAGGTTTGCCAGTTGTTTTAGTTGTAAACAAAGTAGATCGTCCAGACTCACGAATCAAAGAAGTGGTTGACGAAACCTACGAACTCTTCATGGATTTGCTTGATGACAGCAACAACCAAACTGGTTTGGACTTCCCAGTTGTTTACGCAAGCGCTCGCGCAGGTCGTGCTTCACTAAATCAACCTGAAGATGGCGGCATGCCAGACAGTGAAAATCTTGAGCCACTATTTAAAACTCTCCTAGAAGCAATTCCGGCACCTTCTTACGATCCAGCAATGCCATTGCAGGCACACGTAACAAATCTTGATGCGTCTCCTTACCTAGGTCGCTTGGCTCTTTGTCGTGTTCATGCTGGTGAAATTGTTAAAGGTCAGCAAGTTGCATGGTGCAAACAAGATGGCACTATTCAAAAAGTAAAAGTTGTTGAACTTCTAATGGCAGAAGCTCTCGAAAGAGTTTCCGTTGAAAAAGCTGGCCCTGGAGACATCGTGGCAGTAGCGGGCATTAGCGAAATTACAATTGGTGAAACTCTCGCTGATGTAGAAAACCCGATTCCACTTCCAGTAATTACTGTTGATGAACCAAGTATTTCCATGACAATCGGAACAAATTCATCACCACTTGCAGGACGAAGTGGCACCAAACTGACTGCGCGACTTTTGAAAAATCGTTTGGACGCAGAATTAATCGGTAACGTCTCATTGCGCGTTTTAGACACTGAACGACCAGATGCATGGGAAGTTCAAGGTCGTGGTGAATTGCAGCTTGCAATCTTGGTGGAAATGATGCGCCGAGAAGGTTATGAACTTACAGTCGGTAAACCACAAGTTGTTACGCGCGAAATTGATGGAAAGTTGCATGAACCTGTTGAACGCCTGACCGTCGATGTGCCTGAAGAATTTGTTGGCGCAGTAACTCAATTATTGGGTTCACGCAAAGGTCGCATGGAACAGATGATCAACCACGGAACTGGTTGGGTACGTTTGGAATATCTAGTTCCAGCTCGTGGCTTGATTGGGTTTAGAACTGAATTCCTTACCGAAACTCGTGGTACCGGTTTGCTTCACCACGTATTTGAAAAATACGAACCATGGTTCGGTGAAGTTCGCACCCGTCCAAACGGTTCGCTAGTGGCGGACCGCATGGGACAGGTAACTTCGTTTGCATGTTTTGGTTTGCAAGAACGTGGAAGTTTGTTTGTTGAGCCTGGTACAGATACATACGAAGGCATGATTGTTGGTGAAAATTCACGTAGTGAAGATATGGACGTAAATATCTGTAAGGAAAAGAAACTTACAAATATGCGTTCAGCTACCGCCGATGAACTCGAGCGCTTGATTCCGCCGCGTCTTCTTTCTCTAGAGCAGGCTCTTGAATTCTGTCGCGAAGATGAATGCATTGAGGTCACCCCAGCAAATGTCCGCATTCGCAAGGTAATTTTGGACAAAACCGAACGTGATCGCGCCCGAAGCCGAGCAAAGCACGCCTCTTCATAGGGAAATTGGCCGCTCAAATGGTTACGGAGCGGATACAAAACGGTTAAAAATGCGACAAATGCCACATTTTTGACCACCGGGGGTTAAAAAACGAGAGCGATTCCTTTAGTCTCGCCCTCGGAAATCTCTAGCACTAGTTCAATAGATGGAGGCAGGGCAGCGTGGCTCGTACTCAGAAGGTCGACACTACGCAAGTTATTGCCGGTCGCAGCCCTTCACGCCTGGCCTGGGATCGCTTCCGCCACAATCGCGTCGCAATGATTGCACTAGGCGTTTCCATTTTCTTCTTTCTAATTGCATACCTCTCTTCACCAATTCTTGCGATCTTGAATCTGGATCCATACGCAATGGACCGCGATGCAATTGACCTAGACAACTTCAATAATCCAATCGGGCCTTGGGGCGGTATTTCATCTGAACACTGGCTAGGTGTTGAACCAGGTGTTGGTCGCGACGTATTTGCTCGTTTGATTATTGGTGCTCGCACTTCAATCACAATTGCAACAATTACTTCGGTGCTTTCAATCGGCATTGGTATGGTCATTGGACTTATCTCTGGTTACTTCAAAGGTAAAGTTGATGAAGCCATCGGCCGTGTAATCGATTTACTTCTTGCATTCCCGACTTTCTTTATGTTGATTGCGATTGCGCGACCACTTGCAGATCGCTTGCAGGCCGCTCTTGGTGTGGATGACAAAAATATTGCAACCATCATC
>JBEBBT010000027.1:0-4919 GCA_041158245.1 Actinomycetota bacterium
CGTTGAACCACCAAGTTGGCTGTGGTGTGCGACATACATCAGCCGCATAGCCCGCCATATTTCGCGGCGCTTCAGATGCAAAAACAAAGTTTGTAAGTAGTGGTGAATCTTCACCGTCAGACAGAACTCGATCGGATGCGCCTGGTGCCATTGAAAACGAGCGGAAAAATCCTTCCGCTAGCGAGATAGCCCGACCATCAACATCCACTTTCAACTCTTCGCTGGCTAGATTCAAGGCGCCGTTCACGGAAAACAAAGTGGACTTGGCTGATGAGAATTGGTTTTGCCAAGCAACACAAATTGTGTCATTTACAAGTTTTGGTGCCGCAAACTCAACACTACCAACAGTTGGGTTTCTCCAAAAAGAAAGCACAGACGAAATCAAAATGAAACCGATCACAATGAAAATCATTAAAGATTCATTAAACAACTGTTTGACAATGTCGCGGAATTTATTGAAAGAGTCTGAAAGCATTATTCATCCAACCATTCATCGCGGTAACTATGTCTTCTTCGTGGCGCAAGCACAATCAATAATGCCAATAGTGCGCTACCTGCAATTACGAGCCAACCAAATCGTCTACCACTATCAAACTGAATCAGAATCTCACCGGAGGCTTGCTTTGGAATTTTCCATGCAAGTGTTTCGCCATCAATTCGTTTCAGAATATTGCCATCAAGAGTTGCTACCCATTGATCCGACGAACGATCGGTCAAATGCAATTCACGAACAAATCCACTAGGGGTAATGACACCTTTTACATCCGGTGGAAGCGGAGCCTTTTGAATATCGGTCAGGGCTAATTCATCAATGCCATCTGTTACATAGGCCCGAGAGTTAACATCAGTTAATCGCCAAATATGTAGCAACTTTTCATTTCTCGCGGTGATTAGTCTTTCGAGATTACCGCGAGATGAAACTCGATTAATTGCGTCGTCGCGGAATGGAACTGCAATGTACCCAATTCCTAACTGTCGCAAAGGATTTTCAAGATTTGCATCGTACCCATTCAACCAGGCAGCAACTCTTTGCGAGAGCACAGCTTTATCGTAAGTTTCAGAAATCTCTTTATCCCCGAAAATGCGCAGTCGCCCGTCAAGAATCTCAACGGTTAGCGCTCCATCTTCTTCAGTTGTGACGAGGAGGGTTCTGAGTCGGATTGGATCTGTGAACCCGCGCAACGCACTTCCAGAAATTTCTGTTTGTCTGCGCAAACCAGTTGAAAGATCGGAAGTTATGCTGTTTTGAATTAGTCCAACGACTGGCATTGCTGTAATTAGTATGCCAGCTATGGCAGTTGAAATTTGTCTCCAACCAAACTCAGATCGTGTTAATTGAACGCGAATACTTGATGCGCTGGCTGCTAAACACAAAATCATGGCGCCGTTTGCCGCAATTGCTGCAACCGAAAGTGAAGGCTGAATAATTGCATCGTTAAATACTGTTGCCATGAGTTGCCCCACAAAACTGACAACCACAATTACTGCTATGAAAGACCAAGCAATAGAACTAATTCGATTTGTTCTGCGATCTAGCAGAGAAATAAGCGCTACTAAAAACAGTGCAAAGCTCCACCACCAACCGGTGTGTTGGTGGGATTGACTTGATCCAAATAAAACGCTCCACGCGGGTGCAATTTCGCGAGCACTTGCGCCAAACTCAACAAACCAACGCAATGGGTTGAAAATTACTTCTAGCGACCATGGTGCGGTAATAAGAATTGAACCAAAGAAAATGCTTGCGAAGCGGATCTGTACATCTCTACCCGCAGCCGATTGCTTTAATTGGTACGAAATAATCGCGATGAACACAAACCAAATTGCAGGCCAGATGCTCGCAAGAATTGCTGTGGTTATGGCAGCAAGAGCCGCAGCGCGCCAACTTGTCATAGCCCGTCGTAAAAGCAAAATTGTTGGTGGCAGCAAGATAGCTGAAATCACTAATGCAATATCTCCACCGCTAATGGCAGCGGTCATGGTTGGCGATAGGCCATACATTGCGGCTAGCCAAACTCTTGTTCCTGGATGTGGCAAGAAACTGCGAAGCGACAAATGGAGTGAAAGTGCTGCTAGCCAAGCTCCAAGTGCACTTAGTAGCACCACAAATGTTGCTGGGTTGTTAAACGTAAACAGCGACAAGAATGCAATCACAGCCTGCAACGGGTGCGATGCACTTGTAGAGCCCATACCTATTGCATGCCAGTTAGCAATGAATTCATTCCACAAAACGCGTGTATCCGTCGGAATCACACCAGTTGAGTTTGAAATTAATTGTTGACCAGACCAAGCAGACCTTGATGCAACGAGTCCCCAGAGAATTGCGACGACCGCCAAGATGGTGCTCGGTTTTTTCACAATTTCAATTGCGGCGGCTTTCCATCCCACATCACTTGCATGAACTCGGTTTGGGAAAATCACATCTAACAAGCGATCTGAATTCTCTGAAATTCCATCCAAAATTTCTGTCGCTGCAAAACTAACTTGTTGATTAAACCTAGGACGAATTCCGCGACGAACCGGCAATGGCCCAACTGTTTCTCTTAATGCCTTGATTCGTCCGCGACTAAGAAGCGCAGAAATTGTGGCTCGCCATTCGTCTCTAGCAGCCGCTAAATCTTGAACAAGCAAATAACCGATTCCACGGAATATGCCTGAAAGCAAAAGAAGTAAATATCTCGCCCAAAGCCACTTTGATGCAGTGCGAGACAAGATTAAAAGCGCGCCTGCTTTTCTATCCAAGAAATGTGGAGATCCCTTTTCACCTGTTTGTTTGCGAAGTTCGCGAACCGAGGCAGCTGCGTGATGAATCCGAGATTCTGGAGCAACCACAACCTCTTGACCGTTTTCCCAAACTCGCCAGCAAAATTCCAATTCATTTCTAAAGTGTGGAATCTGATTTGTAAATCCACCGAGTTGCGCAAAGGTGTCTACTCGCACCAACATGCCAGCACTACTCACACTGTGGCTAAAGTGAATACGGTCGTGTTGGCCTTGGTCCAATTCGCCACGTTCAAGCACAGTGAACCTAGTACCAATAGCTGTGATCGATGAATCAACTTCTAGTACGTGTTCTGTGTCATTCCAATCAATGACTTTGCTACCAATCACACTAGCGTTCGGATTTAGATTGGCTGCCTTCAACAAATTCTCAAGTGAGTCGATTTCCGGCGCGGAGTCGTCGTGCAAAATCCACATCCAGTGAACATGACCTGGCCGGTCATCAACTTCATTTAAGCAAGCATTAACTGCCATGCTTTGGGTGCTACCCGCAGGAAGGTGCACAATGAAATTTGCACCTGCACTTTGTAGCAAAGTAACTGATGCGTCAGAACTGTCCACATCAGCTGCCACAAACTGATCAACCGGTCGAGATTGGTTTCGTAAATTTTTGAGAGTGGCAGGAAGCCACTGGGCACCGTTTTGACTAATTACAACAGCTGTAACAAAGTGGAGAATTTCAATTGGCGGGTTTTCGTTCTGCTCATCTTCAATCCAGAAAAATGAATTTTCTGCACTGGTGGCGTTGCCCGCTTCAAACATGGTGGTATCTAAGCAATCAGACTACGGATTACCAAAGTGACCGAGTGAACTCGAATCAGCCGGCTCGCTTGATGCGGCGACGCTCACGCTCAGATAGGCCACCCCAGATGCCGAAACGTTCGTCATTTGCAAGCGCATATTCCAGGCACTCAACTTTGACCTCACAAGACTGGCAAACCTTTTTAGCCTCGCGTGTGCTGCCACCCTTTTCTGGGAAGAATGCTTCAGGATCTGTCTGCGCACAGAGCGCGTTTTCTTGCCAAGAAAGGGCAGGGTCGCTCTCAGGCGGCAACAGTTCTTCAGACACAAACTCTCCTCAAATGAAAGTGTTGGGGCGAATTACACCCATGTCATTCCACTTTGGTCAAGCCCGCGAGTGTCGAAATCTGACAATTTATGAACTTTTCGTCCATTTTTCTGTGCATAAGTCATTCTTAAGCATTTTTGCACTGTGAATAACTGCAAACTACAAATTTTCGCCAGCTAGGCCGACTTTTGCTCCGTCTGGAAGGGAACTAGAAATTGTTACACCGTCTGCGATCACAGCATTTTTAAGTTCAACACCACTTTTGATTGTTACACCGTTGCCAACGATCGAATTAGTAATTTTGACGTTCTCTTCTATAACTGAATTTTGCATAATGACGGAACAACAAATTTTTGAGTTTGATGCAACCAAAACATTTTCACCGATTGCACTTCCGCCAGAGATTTGGGCACTTTCAGAAATTGATGCACTAAAAGCTATTAAAGATTTTCCAACATTCGGCACTAATGGTGACGGACAAACACCCGTAACCACATCAAGGTTTCCCTTTAGGTAACTTGCAGGCGTACCCAAATCCAACCAATAGTCATTAGCAATGAATCCTGTAATCGGTTTTCCATCATCAATCAGCTTTGGGAAAACTTCTCGTTCAACCGACACAACTGCATCTGGTTGAATCGAATCAATTATTTCTCTTCTAAAAATGTAGCAACCTGCATTGATTTGATTTGTCACGATCTGAGAATCATCTGTCGGCTTTTCTAAGAATTGAGTGACGAAGCCCGCAGCATCAGTCGGTACCAGGCCAAATGGGCGCGGGTCTTCAACTGCAATCAGATGTAATGAGACTGCGGCTTGCTGCTTTTGAAAATCTGCTAGTTGCCCTACTAGAGAATGTCCGCTCAGAACATCTCCATTGAAAATAAAAACCGGCTCATCTTCGCTAGATTCCAGTGCGCTAGCGACGTTTCGGATTGCGCCACCGGTGCCTAGCGGTGATTCCTCAGTCACATATTGAATTTCGATTCCGAATTTAGAGCCATCCCCAAAATATTCTGTAAATACCTCAGACTTGTAACTTGTACTTAAAATAATTTTGGTGATTCCAGCA